>JAEWUR010000306.1 GCA_023397045.1 Planctomycetota bacterium | reverse complement strand
CGCGATCCTCACGCCGACGGTCAACACCCGGGCGGAAGATTTCGACCTGCTCGAACAGTTCTGGCAATCGCTAGGCTCGGTGGTGATCCAGATGTCGCCAACCGAGCACGACAAGGCGATTGCGATGACGAGCCACCTGCCGCATGTGGCCGCCGCAGCGCTGGTCCAGACGTTGCCGGAGATATTTTTCCGCCTCATTGGTCCCGGCTTTCTGGACACCACGCGCATTGCCGCCGGCGATCCCGAACTGTGGCGTCAGATCTTGGCCGAAAACCGCGACAACGTACTCGCGGCCTTGGAACAATACGGAGCGAAACTCGCGCAGCTCCACGCCGCGCTCCGCGACAACAATCAGGATGAAATCACTCGTTTCCTCACACTCGCCAGAAAGAGCCGCGATGCTTTGGGAAGTTGATATCTACGCCGCCGAGGGCCAACCCGACCTGGGCGCTCAAGATGTAATCACCGTCGCCACCGAACTGCACCTATTCTCCCCTCTCCCTTTGGGAGAGGGGCAGCGTTCCTCGTCCCCTCTCCCTTTGGGAGAGGGGCAAGGGGTGAGGGCAGCCGCCAATCCCCAATCCCCAATCCCTAATCCCTCCGTCGCGATCTCCTCCGCGCGGGGATATCTGATCCAAGGCGATTTCACGCGCGATCAGATCGCGCGAATCGCCGACGAATTGCTCGCCGACCGCGTTGTCGAGCGGACGGTCATCGCTCCGCTTCCCGGCAACGACGAACCCAAAAACTCGGACGGGTCCGTTTGGATTCACGTCCTGCCGAAGCCCGGCGTCATGGACCCCGTGGCCCAAAGCGCCATGGACGCCATCGCCGACCTCGGATTCCAGGCCGAAGCCGTCCGCACGCTTAAAAAATACGCCGTCACCGGCCTCGACCGACCGCAAATCGAATCGCTTTGCTCGAAAGTCCTGGCCAACGACGCCATCGAGCAGGTCGTCGTCGGGCCGCTGCAATTCGAGCGATTGCAGGTCGGTTCGCCCTACGAGTTCGAACTGCGAACGGTCGCGATTCGCGCAATGGACGACCCGGCCCTCGAACGACTCAGCCGCGAGGGCCAACTCTACCTGTCGCTGGTCGAGATGCAAACGATCCAGGCTCATTTCCGTTCGCTCGATCGCGACCCGACCGACGTCGAACTCGAAACGGTCGCCCAAACGTGGAGCGAGCATTGCAGCCACAAGACGCTGGCCGGCCGAATCCGCTATCGCGACGAAAACGGCGAACGCAGTTTCCAGAATATGCTGAAGGAAACCATTTTCGCCGCAACGCAACAGATCCGCAAAGACGCCGGCGACGACGATTGGTGCGTCAGCGTGTTCGCCGACAATGCCGGCGTCATCCGATTCGACGACCAGTACAACGTCTGCTTTAAGGTCGAAACGCACAATCACCCCTCGGCACTGGAACCCTACGGCGGCGCCAACACCGGCATCGGCGGCGTCATCCGCGACCCGATGGGCACCGGCATGGGCGCCAAGCCGATCTGCAACACCGACGTCTTCTGTTTCGCCCCGCCCGACACGCCGGTCGAATCGCTTCCGCCGGGCGTGTTGCATCCGCGCCGCGTCATGAAGGGCGTCGTCTCCGGCGTCCGCGACTACGGCAATCGAATGGGCATCCCAACGGTCAATGGCGCGGTCTATTTCGATCCGCGCTACCTCGGCAACCCGCTGGTCTATTGCGGCAACATCGGCCTGATCCCCCGCGACATGTCGTTCAAACATCAGCAGCCGAACGACCTGATCGTGGCCATCGGCGGTCGGACCGGCCGCGATGGAATCCACGGCGCAACGTTCAGTTCGGCCGAATTGACCAGCCATAGCGAGACCATCTCGGGCGGCGCGGTCCAGATCGGCAACGCCATCACCGAAAAAATGGTGCTCGACGTGCTGCTGGCCGCGCGCGACCGAGGATTGTACAACGCCGTGACCGACTGCGGCGCCGGCGGATTCTCGAGCGCCGTCGGCGAGATGGGCGAAAAAATCGGAGCCGAGGTCTGGCTCGAACGAATCCCGGTCAAATACGAAGGGCTGTCGTACACCGAAATGTGGATCTCCGAGGCCCAAGAGCGCATGGTTTTTTCCGTCTCGCCCGACAAATGGGGCGAATTGAAAGCCCTGTGCGATTCGGAGGGCGTCGAGGCCACCGTAATCGGCCAATTCGTGCCGACCGGCCGCCTCGTGCTGAAATACGGCGACCATCAGGTGGCCGACCTCGCGATGGAATTCCTGCACGACGGCCGCCCCCCGGTCATCCGCGACGCCATCTATCAACCTCCACAGTCCAACGCGTTAAGCGGTTCGAAGAACGCGACATCGAAGGGAGAGGGGAAAGATAATTTCACCCTGGCCCTGAAAAAAATTCTCGGCTCGCTGAACGTGTGCAGCAAGGAATGGGTGATTCGCCAATACGATCATGAGGTGCAAGGCGGAAGCGTGCTGAAGCCGTTGGTCGGCTCTGCGAACGACGGCCCAGGCGACGCCGCCGTGTTACGGCCCGTGCTGACCTCGCGCCAAGGCATCGTCGTCTCGTGCGGCATGAATCCTCGTTACGGCGATTTCGACACCTATTGGATGGCCGCCAGCGCGATCGACGAGGCCGTGCGAAATTGCGTTGCCGTCGGCGCCGATCCGACGCGCATCGCGATCCTCGACAACTTCTGCTGGGGCACGACCGATCGGCCCGAGACGCTCGGCTCGTTGGTTCGCGCGGCATTGGCCTGCCAAGACATGGCGGTCGCGTTGGGCACGCCGTTCATCAGCGGCAAGGACAGCCTGAACAACGAGTTCCGCCCCTTGAACGCGAAGGAACCCATTGCGATCCCGCCGTCGCTGCTGATCAGTGCCATCGGCCAAGTCGACGACGTGAGCCGCTGCGTGTCGATGGACCTGAAAGAGCCGGGCAACGTGATCTATCTCATCGGCCTCACGAAAGACGAACTTGGCGGTTCGCATTATGCGATGGTCGAGAATCTCTCCGGCGGCGACGCGCCGAAGGTCGACGTCGAGGTGGCCAAAAGGACGTTCCTCTCGCTTCATCAGGCCATCTCCTCCGGTTTGGTCCGTGCCTGCCACGACC
>JAEWUR010000234.1 GCA_023397045.1 Planctomycetota bacterium | reverse complement strand
TGGGCGAGCGCGATTACAGCATGCGAGCGTGGCTCGATCCCGAGAAATTAGCCACGCGCGACATGACGGCCGACGACGTCGTCTCGGCCCTGAAGGAACAAAACATCCAAGTGGCCGCCGGACAGGTGGGCCAGCCGCCGGTGCCCAAGGGCCAGGCGTTCCAGTTCACCATGAGCACGCTCGGCAGGCTGGTCGATCCCGAACAGTTCGGCAACATCGTCCTCAAGACGATTTCCAGCGGTCAAAACTCGCAAGACGCCAAGGTGGTCTACCTGCGCGACGTGGCGAAGCTCGAACTCGCCGCGCAGCAATACGACCAGTCGTGTACGCTCGACACCGAGCCGTCCGTCGCGCTGTCGATCTACCAATTGCCCGGCAGCAATGCGATCGATACCGCGAACGCCGTCTACGACAAGATGTCGGAGCTCGCCGAACGGTTTCCCGAGGGCGTCGAATATAAAATCGTCTACGACACGACGCCGTTCATCCACGAATCGATCTTTGAAGTGCTCAAAACGCTGCGCGACGCGGTGATCCTGGTCGCCCTGGTCGTGCTGATCTTCCTGCAAAACTGGCGCGCCGCCGTGATCCCCTTGATCGCCGTGCCCGTGGCCATCGTCGGCACGTTCGCCGTCATGGCGGGCATGGGTTTCAGCTTAAACAATCTGTCGCTTTTCGGTCTGGTGTTGGCCATTGGCATCGTGGTCGACGATGCGATCGTCGTGGTCGAGAACGTCGAGCGCTGGCTCGAACAGGGACTGTCGCCGCGCGAGGCCGCCTTCAAGGCGATGAACGAAGTGACCGGCCCGGTCGTGGCCGTCGCATTGGTCCTCTGCGCAGTATTCGTGCCCTGTGCATTCATCAGCGGAATCACCGGCCAATTCTTCCGGCAATTCGCGTTGACGATCGCCGTCTCGACGGTCATCTCGGCGTTCAACTCGCTGACGCTCAGCCCCGCATTGGCGGCGCTGCTGCTGAAACCGCACGGCGCGAGCCGCGACGCCTTCAGCCGGCTCATGGACCTCGCGTTCGGCTGGTTCTTCAAGCTGTTCAACCTCGGTTTCAATCGCTCGACCCAGTGGTATGTCGGGGCGGTCAAAACCCTGCTTCGAACCAGCGCGATCGTGCTGCTGCTCTATGGCGGACTGCTCTATTTGACCTATTGGGGTATGACCAAAATGCCCACCGGGTTCATCCCGCAGCAGGACAAGGGCTACGTGCTGGTCAACGCGCAACTGCCTGACGGAGCCTCGGTCGAACGCACGAAGGCCGTGATGCAAAAAATCGAAACGATCGCCCACGAAATTCCCGGCGTCGCCCACACGGTCAGCGTTTCGGGCCAGTCGATCCTCCTGGGCGCCAATGCGTCGAGTTTCGGCTCGATGTACGTGATGCTCGAAGAGTTTTCCGAGCGGCATAGCTCCGAACTGTCGGCCGATGCCATCTCGGCAAAACTCAACCAGCGATGCCGCGACGAAGTTCTCGACGCGCTGGTGTCCATCTTCGGCGCCCCTCCGGTCGACGGTCTGGGCAACGCCGGCGGATTCAAACTCATGGTCGAAGACCGCGACAACCAGGGACTCACCGCCTTGCAGAAAGCCGCCGACGATCTGGTCGCCGAGGGCAACAAGACGCCCGGCCTCGAAGGCGTCTTCACAAGTCTGCGCGCCAACACGCCCTGGATCTTCCTGGATATCGACCGCGTCAAAGCGAAGACCATGGGCATTCGCATCGGCGATGTCTTCGATACGCTCCAGGTCTACATGGGCTCGCTGTACGTCAACAATTTCAACCAGTTCGGCCGGTCGTGGCAAGTCAATATCCAGGCGGCCCCGCAATTTCGCGACCGCCTCGACGAAGTCATGCAACTGAAGGTCCGCAACTCGCAAGGCGAAATGGTTCCGCTGAGCACGCTGGCCACGGCCCAGGACATCAGCGGCCCGGTCATGGTCATGCGATACAATATGTATTCAGCCGCGGCGGTCAACGGCAACGTCGCGCCCGGCACCAGTTCGGGCCAGGGCATCCAACTCATGGAAGGGCTGGCCCAAAAAGTCTTGCCGTCTTCGATGGGCTATCAATGGACCGAACTGACGTTCATGCAAATCCTCGCCGGCAGCACCGCGATGAACGTGTTCATCCTGGCCGTCGCCCTGGTCTTCCTCGTGCTGGCCGCACAATACGAAAGCTGGTCGCTGCCGCTCGCCGTGATCCTCGTCGTGCCGATGTGTTTGCTATGCTCGATCGCCGGCGTCGCGTTGATGCACATGGACGTCAACATTTTTACGCAAATCGGGTTCGTCGTCTTGGTCGGTCTGGCCAGTAAAAACGCGATTCTCATTGTCGAGTTCGCCAAGCAACAGCGGAGCGAAGGCAAATCGCGAACCGACGCCACGGTCGAGGCATGCCGGTTGCGTCTGCGACCGATCATCATGACCTCGCTGGCCTTCATCCTGGGCGTCGTGCCGCTGGTCATGGCCGAAGGCGCAGGTTTTGAAATGCGCCGCACGCTCGGCACCGCCGTCTTCAGCGGCATGTTGGGCGTCACGCTGTTCGGAATTTTCCTGACGCCCGTCTTCTTCTACGTCATCCAAGGCGTGACCGATTGGCGCGAGAGTCGGAAGTAGCGCGGCCGGGGTTGTCGAATGGCGTCGGCCGAGTGATAATTGGTCGTCATTGCCCGATGCCCAAATTGGCATTTTCGCAAAACCGGGTGGCACGCCCCTGAGCGCAGCGAAGGGCGTGGCGCATCGCGAATTCGCCGTGTTTTTTGACCACGCCCTTCGCTGCGCTCAGGGACGTGCCACACAGAATTTCCGATTCCCGTCGCTTTGCCCATGACCTCCGAACAACGCCAGCTTTTCGAGACCGAGCCGGAGCCCTGGGAGGCCGACGATCAGTCGCAACAATATGTCGCCACCGTGGTCATCTCGGCCGGCGGCGCGCGAGAACTCGACTATCTCGTGCCCGACGCACTCCGAGACATCGTTGAACTCGGCCGGCGAGTCAAAGTCCCGCTCGGCCGAAGCAATCGGCCGGTCATCGGCTATTGCGTCGGGCTCGAAAACAAGCCGGTCGGCCGTCGACCGCTCAAATCGATCCAAAGCGTTCTCGACGCGCGGAGTCTGCTGTCGTCCGCCATGCTGCGGCTGACCCGATGGATCGCCGACTACTACCTCTGCGATTGGTCCGCCGT
>JAEWUR010000230.1 GCA_023397045.1 Planctomycetota bacterium | reverse complement strand
ACGGTCGATTTAGCGACTACGACTTTTCGCGGCACCCTTTTCTTTCGAATCGCCATGAGAAAAACATTACCGTTCTGTGTATTTGCGTTGGCTGTTGTGTTTTTCGCCGTTGTTCAAGATGCGAGGGCGTCGAATGGGACGGCCCCGACGCATCTGTTTCCGAGTGACCGGAAGCCTGGCTCGACCGATCGGGTCGAGGTTCGCATGGAGACGGGCGGCGACACGACCTTCGAGGAGGAGGGCAAGCCGCAACGCCAGAAGACGACCATCCGGTGGGATCTTGACTACCTCGAAAAGACGCTCGATGCGTCGGACGAGGCGGAAGGGATTTTGCGATCGGTGCGCGATTATCAGAACGTGTCGATCGACGTAGCGGTCGGCGACCGGCAGTTCCATCCGACGTTGAAGCCGGAGCATCGCCGGATCGTGGTTGAGGCGGTGGGACAGAACGAGACGCTGTTTTCGCCCGACGGCAATCTAACCCGGGATGAACTCGACGCCGTGGACATTCAGGGAAGCAGTCTGTTGTTGGACCGGCTGTTACCCCGGAAGGCGGTGGCGGTCGGCGACCAATGGCCGTGTTCAAACGAGCTGATGGCGGCATTTTTGGGGCTCGATGAGGTTGCGAAGAACAACGTCGAGTGTTCGTTGAAGGAGGTTGCCGACACGGTTGCCCGATTTGAGATGGTCGGTCGCGTCGAGGGCGCCGTCGGCGGCGTATCGACGGTCATCGACGTGAAAGGGCGTTTTCGATACGATCTTCGAGTGAAGCGGGTGGATTGGTTGGGGATGTTGATCAAGGAGGTTCACGGCAGTAGTTTTGTCGCCGATGGTCTTGATGCGGTTTCGCGACTGTCGGTGAAGGTCACGCCGGGCGAACCGTCGGAGAGTCTGACCGAAGAGGCCCTGGGCAAGGTTGCCGAGCAATTGCGCGCATCGCCGGAGTCGGAGTATTTGGTTTTCGAGTCGGCCAACGGCGACTGGCAGTTTGGGCACGATCGTCGATGGTTCCTGCACCACCGCGCGCCGAAGAGCGACGCGGCGGTTTTGCGAATGATCGATCGCGGCGAGTTTTTGGGCCAGTGCAACCTTTCGTCGTTGGCACAGCGCGAGCCCGACAAATTGCCGTCGCTCGAAGCCTTTCAGGAAGACGTAAAAAAGGCGTTGGGCGAGAGTTTTGGCGAGTTCGTCGAGGCGGGCCAGTCGAGCAACGACGCGAATTATCGCGTGTATCGGGTGGCGGTCGACGGCACATCGGCCGAGATTCCGATGCGATGGATCTACTATCTGATTGCCGATTCGCAAGGCAGGCAGGTCGCCTTTACGTTTGCGGTCGAACAGAGTCACGTCGAACGTTTTGGGCAGGCCGATCGATCGATTGTGGAGTCGACGCGGTTTCGGTAGTCGGCGGCCGTGGCGGGGTTCTTTGATGTTCCGCTCGAATGGTTGGTCGACCGCCGGCGGGCAAGCCCGCCCGCTACACGTGGATTTTTCTGATGTTCCGCTCGAATGGTTGGTTGACCGCCGGTTGACCACGGCGGGCGAGCCCGGCCGCTACACGTGGATTTTTCTGATGTTCCGCTCCAATGGTTGGTCGACCGCCGGCGGGCAAGCCCGCCCGCTACACGTGCCTTTGCCGGTGACCACGGCGGGCAAGCCCGCCCGCTACGCGTGATGTCACGGCGTTTATTTCGAGGGGACTGCGTTAATAGCGTTCGACGATTTTGGCGAGGCTCAAGAGCTTCGAGCTGATTTTCAGTTGTTCTTGTTTGGCTGCGTCGGTGTTGATTTCGAACCGGACGCGGTTGTCATCGACGAAGAAGTTGACGGTTCCGCCCTGTTGTGCGAAGCCGGGTTCCTCGCCGACGAGTAGGACGGGCGATTTCCGTGCTTCCTTGATGGCGTCGAGCGTTTGTTCCGGGCCTGCGGAAGAGCAGACGAAGAGGATGTGGCACGGAGTATAATCCGCCATCGAGGCGAACCGTTGCACGACGATCGGCCGCCCGTCGATTTGTTTGGTACGTGCGATTTCGGCCAGAACGTTGCCGAAGGGATCGGCGCCGAGCACGCCGATGATCAAGGGCGCCTTATCGTGTGGGAAGGTGTCGTCGGGCCATTGGACGTACCGTCCGAACTGGTAGAGGTACGCGGCTTTGATGGCATATTCACGGTCGGTCGGCGCGATGGTTTCGGATTGTGCCTGGGTGGAGGTCGTGCTGCCGGTGAGGGCGAGCATTGCCGCCAACAAGGACAGGAGCAGGCGTCGGAGGACAGGGGGCGGCACCCGCCCGAAAATCGCCGTAAGCCCGCTTTGTGTTGTTGGAAAATTCACGTTTTTCAAACTCGTGACAACGAGTGCATTGGGATGTTAGTACCGCCAAGTCACCATGCCGTAGACGCTTCGGGGGACTTGGTTGGTCTGGCTAAAATAGCTGTCGTATTGTAGGAACTCGTAGTGATAGGCTTGTAAGAGGTTTTGGCCGACGACGGCGAGTTCGAGGTTCTTTCGAGCGCGCCATGCCAGGCGCGCATCCATTTCGATATAGCTGGGGACCATGAGCGCTCCGCTGCTGAGCGAATCGACGTATCGGCCCATCAGGTCGAAGTCGATGTCTTCGGTCAGATTCCATGTGGAGCGGAGATAGATTTGATTGCGGGGGCTATATCCGTCGCCGTAGAGGTTATTCCCATAAATGTGCATTTGCAGATAGGTGTACTGGCCGGAGACTTTCCAGGTGTCGGAGATGTTGTAGTTGGCGGCCAGTTCGGCGCCGTAGGTGTGGGCGTTTCCCTCGTTGCCGAGTTGGTAGAGAGCCGTTGGGTAGGGTGGTGGCGGGAAATTGCCGACGAAGTCGATCGATCGCAGATCGTAGTAGTCGTTGGAGAACAGCGCCAAGTCCCATGAGAAGTCGTCGGTGGCCTGGGTGCGATACCCCAATTCGTAGGCCATGAGGGTTTCGGACTTCTCGGCGGGGTTGCCGATGGTTAGGAAGGCGGACGTTGGGGGGCCGTAGAATTGTTCGATGTACGAGTTTTCGTCGACCCGGGACGGGGTGTGGACAGCCCTGGAAACCGCGCCCCAGAGCGTGTGTTTCCGGTCGGGGGTGTAGAGTGCGCGGATCGTCGGTTGGCATTCGAAGAAGGTGAAGGAGTTTTGCTCGATCTTGCATCCGACGATCATCTGGACGGTGTCTGGGACGAGCGTGATTTCGTCCTGGATGAACTGGTTGGCGATGTAGTAGCTGCGGTCGGTCGGAATACTTCGGAAGTAAAGGGTGTTGCTGGGCAAGTTGTCGTGGATGTAGCGATAGCCGGCCCCGCACGTGATCTGGTGGTTGTCGCTCAATAGGAACCGATATTGCAGTTCGACGTCGGTGGTTTTGACCCGTTCGTCGTTGATCACCGTGTCGCGTTGGAAGTTGTCGTAGTACGCTTGCAGCGACCAGTCGCTGTCGTCGTCGATGATGTGTTGGTATCGGGCAAGGATGTGCTGGCCGGTGTTGTAGGTGCTTCCGTAAACGACGGCGTAGAAGGGCGGCGACGGGAAGGTGAACAATCCTGACGAGCCGTCGTTTCCGACGTAGTGTTCGCCCTGGATGGTGAAACTGTCCGGTTCGCCGGGTTCGAGGTTCCAGTCGGCCCGGAATCCGACGCGACCCTGGTTCCAAGCGTCTTTGCCGGGCGTATCGGAGACGGGATCCCAGAATTGGCCGTTGTCCTGGTATTTTCCGTAGACGCGATATTTCCAATCGTCGCCGATCTGACCGCCGTAGCGTGCGGCTTCGTTGGAATGGATGACGTCGCCTTTCATGGCGTGGACGTAAGCGCCCTGTGTGTCGGCGGCGCGTTTGGTGATGATGTTGATGACGCCGTTGACGGCATTGGCGCCCCAGAGGGTGCCGCCGGGTCCGCGGATGACCTCGATTCGCTCGACGTCTTCCAGCAGGACGTCTTGGACGTCCCAATAGACGCCCGAGAAGACGGGCGTGTAGACGGTTCGGCCGTCGATGAGCACGAGCAGCTTATTGGCGAGCGTGCTGTTGAAACCACGGCAACTGATGGCCCACGTGCTCGAGTTGACCTGAGCGACGTCGAGGCCGGGCGCCATGCGAAGGGCTTCGGGCACGCTGGTCGCGCCGCTGCGGCGAATCATTTCGTTGGTGATGACAAACACGGCCGCGGCGGATCGGCCGACGGTGCTCTCTTCTTTTGTCACGGAGGTGACGGGGATGTCCATCGACGGGACAACGACCGGGGTGCTGGCCAACTGTTCGAGATCGAGGTTCAAGATGCTGTCTGCGGCCGGGTCACCGGTGTTTGCCGCGGCGGCGGCTTCGGGCGCGGGGGACGTCTGTGCAATGGCCGAAGTCGCCGAGAAGCATAGCCCGGTCAATAGGATCGCTGCGTCAAGAGCCCAATGCAAGGGGCGAACTCTTGTTTGCATTTTGGCAGCCTTTCGTCGGAAACGGACGCCTGATTTTCACACTGGAATACTCCAAGGTGCCAAACGCATGGTCGTCTATTCGTAGTATCGGCCCCCCCAAAGCTGTCGTCTTGAGGCCTAACA
>JAEWUR010000227.1 GCA_023397045.1 Planctomycetota bacterium | reverse complement strand
CCGAGCCGAATTTGATGATTCTCGACGAACCGAGCAACCATCTCGACATCGAGGCGACGGAATGGCTGGAAAGTTTTCTGATCGAAAGCTCGGCGGCGCTGATCGTCGTGAGCCACGATCGTTATTTTCTCGACAAGGTGAGCAATCGAACGCTGGAGCTCTTTCACGGGACGGTCGACAGCTACAGCGGCAACTTCTCGGCCTATTGGCAACAGAAGGCCGATCGGCTTCTGGTTCAGCGGCGCACGTTCGAGAAGCAGCAAATCGAGATCGAGAAGGCCAAGGAGTTCATTCGTCGCAACACGTACGGCCAGAAACACGCGCAGGCGGAAGATCGACGCAAAAAGTTGGAGCGGATTGAACTGGTCGAGCCGCCGCGCGAGATTGCCGCGCCGAGGATGCGATTTCCCTCGGCACGACGATGCGGCGATCTGGTGGTTCGAGCGGAAGGCCTGTCAAAATCATACGACCGAACGCTGTTTCGCAACGTGTCGTTCGATATCGCTCGGGGACAGCGTTGGGCCTTGCTCGGCCCGAACGGGTGCGGCAAGACGACATTGTTGCGATGCATTCAGGGCTTGGTCGAGCCGGATTCGGGGTCGGTCAAACTCGCGCAGGGCGTCGACATCGGATATTTCGACCAGCAGTTGACCGCGTTGGATGAAAACTTGGCGGTGGTCGATGCCGTTCGGCCCAACCATAAGCAAACGACCCAGCAACAGCGTCGCGGTTTGCTGGCCGTGTTCGGGTTGACGGGCGATACGGTGCTCCAGCCAATCGGCAGCCTCAGCGGCGGCGAGCGGTGCCGGGCGATTTTGGCGCGGCTGGCCGCGACGGACTCGAATGTTCTGGTGCTCGACGAGCCGACGAACCATTTGGACCTCTGGGCGCGCGACGCGCTCGAGAAGGCGCTCAATGCGTTCGACGGAACGGTTCTTTTCGTCAGCCACGACCGATATTTCGTCAATCAGGTGGCCGACCATGTGTTGGCGATCGAACCGGAGCGAGCCCGGGAGGTCGAGGGCAACTACGACGACTATCAACGGGCGTTGGGGCAAGCCGAGGCCGCGTCGGAGGAGTCGTCGGCCGAGTCGACGGCTGCGTCGCGATCGAAGGCGGACAAGTCGGCGACGGAAGCCTCGCGAAGACGGCGATTCCCTTATCGAAAAGTGTCCGAATTGGAGGACGAGATCACGGCCCTGGAGGCGTGCATCCAGGAGCGGCAACAGGAATTGCTGGATCCCGCGATCCTACGGCAGGGCGACCGCGTGCGCGAGATCAAAAAGCAGATCGACGCCGACCAGGAATCGCTCAAAACGCTGTACGAACACTGGGAAGAGGCGTCCGAGCTAAACTGGTAGCCCGCATTCCTCACCGCACCGGCCGAAATACCGACAATCGGTAGGTCATTCTTCGGCACAACCGCGTTCTCGCGTTCTCGAAATACCGATTGCCCGTGTTGCCAATCAACGCTGCTTCAGCTATAACACACCTCAGAGACAGAACAAGGACCGACACCCCGCCGAGGCTTTCGAAGCATTGGTTCCGGAGGTGTCCAAGAGGCAACGTAAACCCTTGCGGCGAAAAGCGTTGCGAACATACGATTGCGGGAGTAACTCAGTGGTAGAGTGCTAGCTTCCCAAGCTGGTCGTCGCGGGTTCGATCCCCGTCTCCCGCTCTTTCAGACGCTCGTTGACAATGCTGGTCAGCGAGCGTTTTTGCTTGACAGGGCAAGCACTTGCGGCGACGAATCGAGTCGCCTCCGTCTTCTCGATATCCCCTTACGTGTTCTTCCGCAACCGAAACTAATGAGTTTCTGTTGCCGAAAGGAACGAAACTGTAGGGTGGGTCGAGCGAAGCGAGCCCCAACACTGCGAATTTCTCCCAGGGTTATCTTGCCCGGCGGCACTACGTGCCAAACTCGGGGCGGCGCCGCGCAAGCTGCCCTTGCAGCCGCTGCACGATCGAACTGTGCATCTGACTGACGCGGCTCTCCGAAAGATTCAACGTCGCGCCGATCTCCTTCATCGTGAACTCCTCGTAGTAGTAGAGGATGATGATCAGACGCTCGTTGCGATTGAGCCCTTTCGTGACCAGACGCATCAAATCGTTCTTCTGGATGCGTCGGGTGGGGTCTTCGCCCTTCTTATCTTCAAGAATATCGATCTCGCGGACATCCTTGTAGCTGTCCGTTTCATACCACTTCTTGTTCAAGCTGATCAGATTCACGGCATTCGCGTCGAGGATCATCTTCTCCAGTTCGGGCACCGAGATTTGCATCTCTTGGGCCAGCTCGTTCTCGTTCGGCTGGCGGCCCAGCCGCGCTTCGAGACCTTTGACCGCTTCGTTCAGCTTGCTCGCCTTCGATCGCACCAGACGCGGCACCCAGTCCATCGTGCGCAACTCGTCGAGCATCGCGCCGCGAATTCGCGGAACGCAGTACGTCTCGAATTTCACGCCGCGCGTCAGATCGAACGCGTCGATGGCGTCCATAAGCCCGAACACGCCGGCCGAAATCAGATCGTCAAGCTCGACGCCTTCCGGCAGCCTCGCCCAGATCCGCTCGCCATTGTATTTGACCAGAGGCAGATAGATCTCGACCAGACGATTGCGAAGTTCCTGGTTCTCGGGGTCCTGTTTGAACTCGATCCACAGTTGTTCGACGTCTTCCGGTGCCGCAATGGTTGCCATGTATTCCTCCATGCTTACGCCGGCGATCCGGCGTTCTGAAATCCATTTCCTGTCGAGCCTGCAATCCCGCGGATGGCGGCCGTTAAAGTCCTCTCGTTTTCGCCATCTTAACAGACAATCGCAAACTGATAGCTTTCAATAGTATCGGTTATAGGGAAAAAAACGATTAGCGAATCTCTGGAACCGCGCCCAAATACTCGGGCAACGGCAAAGTCGCTGCCCCAATTCGCGGAAATCGGGCGAAAAGGGCCGCCGGACCGATCATGCCAAGCCCCTCGCCGGACAGGTCGGTGCTCAGCAGGTCGATTCCTAACATCCTGCGACACGTTCGGGCGAGCCGATGTCGCACCGAGGCCGCCTCATCCGGCGATGCCGCACGGCCGACCAACAAATGGACCGGCTGCGCGGTCGCCGCACCGTCGAATGCCCAAAATCGCCGACGCTCCTCGACCATCGACTTGATCATCTTGAACGATCCCATCACGGCGGCCGGATCGCTGGTCGTTACCAGGATCACGGCGTCGGCCGCCCGAATCAACTCCATCCCAACCCTGCCCGGATTGTTGCCGACGTCGAGCACGATGACATCGGCCTCGATAGCCGGATCTTGCAGCAGGCCGACGATTGCATCGGCGGTCGGACGATCGCGCTGGCCGAGCACGTCCGACCATCGCGAACCCGCCACAACCTTGAGCCCTCTCGGGCCGTTTTGAATCACCTCCGGCCATGTGCGACGCCCCACCAACACGTCGGCCAAGGTATGCCGACCCTCGACGCCGCAATGCAACGCCACGTCGCCCCCGTTCGGGCATGCGTCGACCAGAATCGCGCGTCGGCCGATTTGGCTCAGCCCAGTCGAGATGCTCACCGCCGACGTCGTGGTCCCGACGCCGCCCTTGCCGCCGGTGATGGCGAGCAACGTCGTGCGACGGCCGGCACGCGCCGATTGCGATCGGCTGTGTTCGTTGGCCATTCGGCGAAGATCGTCGGCTTGATCGAGCATGAAGGAGAAAGGGACTAGGGACTAGGGACTAGGGATTGGCTGTGGTATGCGGTTTCGCGGTCCAGGCCGAGCATCATCTGTGCCAGTCGGCGAGGATCGGCCGTCTGGATATCGTCCGGAACGTTCTGCCCGTCGGTCAGATAGCTCAACGGCAGCCCGCTCGAACGGATCAACGGCAGGACGTTGCCCAACCCGTGGACTTCGTCGAGTTTCGTCAGGATCAGCGACGTCGCGCCCACGGCGGCGAATCGTTCGGCCGTCTTTTGCAGCGTCTGCGAACCGGTAACGCCGCTGAGCACCAAATGAACTTCATCGGCGCCCGCCTCGGTCAAAAAGGCCTTGAGCTCTTGAATCCGGACTTCATCCCGGGGACTTCGGCCGGCGGTGTCGAGCAGAATCAGGTCGAGATGGCTCATCTTCCGCACGGTTTCGCGCATTTCCCGGGGTGTCGAAACAACGTGCATCGGCAGGTCGATGATGTCGGCATACGTTCGCAACTGTTCAACCGCGGCAATGCGATAGGTATCGACGGTGATCAATCCGACGCGGCGTTTCTCCTTCAAGCGGAAGTTCGCCGCCAACTTGGCGATGGTCGTCGTCTTGCCGACGCCGGTCGGCCCCACCAACGCGGCGAGCCGGCACTGGCCGGGCGTCACCATGATCGGTCCGGCCACGGGAATATCCGCCTCGATCGACCGTACCAGACGCGCCCGCAACCCCTCAGGATCGGCATATCGAGCCGACTGGGGATCGTTTCGCAGCGTTTCGACGAACTCCCGGGCCATCTCTTCCTCAAAATCCGCGTCGAGCAGTTCGGTGAACAGTTGAAAGTACTCGGCCGGCCAATCGTTGCCGCCGCATTTCGAACGCCGGCAAAGGTCCTTGACCATCGCCTGCAACGAACTGATCTGCCCTTGCACCTGCTGCGACAGGTTGCCGTCGTCCGACGAACGTTGCGGTTGCCGCAGTGCGGTTG
>JAEWUR010000212.1 GCA_023397045.1 Planctomycetota bacterium | reverse complement strand
CTCCATCCACCATCCACCATTCGCCATCCTCCATTCCAGTCCCATCACGACCCACTATCCACCACCCACTATTCACTGTTTCCACCCCCACGGCCATCGTGACCGATCTGGGCACCGAGTTTGGCGTCGAGGTGAATCATAGCGGCGAAACCACGTCGCATGTCTTCCGCGGCTCGGTTCGGGTTGACAAGATCGATGGCCAGGGTCCAAGAAAGGGCGGTTCACTCGTATTGCACGCAAGCCAGTCCGTGCGCGTCGAGCGTCGTGGCGAAACAACGGAAATTGTGACGAACCGGGAAATCGCTCCAACGCAGTTCGTTCGCGAGCTTCCCAACTCGGCGGTCAAAGACAAGATCAAAACGCTTGACCTGGCCGATGTGGTCGCAGGCGGCAACGGCTTCACCCATCGGCGCGACGCCGGGATCGATCCGATCAACGGACAAATCGTCACCGAACACGAGACGGACTATCACAATATAAGCGACTTTCCCGTCGGAGATGGAGCCTATCATCGCGTCGAGGGGCGGCCGTTTGTCGACGGCGTATTCGTTCCGGACGGAAGTGCCAAACCGGTGCAGGTCGATTCGGCAGGGCATACCTATGCCGATTTTCCGGCAACATCGAACCATTCACCCGGCGATATTTGGAGCGTCGGGCCCAAAGCGGCCGAGGGACCGTTCCCCAACTTCGGGAATCTCGGCGGCGTCGACTATTCCGCTTCAGAACATGCAGGACTGATGCTCCACGCGAACAAGGCGATCACCTTCGATTTGCAGGCGGTTCGGCAGGCACATCCCGGCTGGCGGATTACACGGTTCCGCGCGACCGCGGGCAACAACGAACCGATCTCGCGGGAAGGAGTGTCGGTTTGGGCCGACATGTTGATCTTGGTGGATGGCAAGCAACGATTCAAGCGGCGGGAGATCAATTCCTTTAACGGAGCGTTTCCGGTCGCGGTTTCGATCGATGACGACAGCCGCTTTTTGACGTTGGCCACGACCGACGGCGGCGGCGACGTGAGTTGGGATTGGATCATTTTTGGCGATCCGCGGTTGGAGCTCGCGCCGATCGGCAACAGCTCAGCCGAGCCCAACAAGGAGAAAGACCGATAACATTTTTTGCAGGAGCCAACTTAAGAGACACGGCATCCTGTTTCGTGGGTTCGTGAATAGCCCGACGGACGAGCCGTTGCAATGGCCGTCGCGGCTAGGAAGTGTTTGGGTTTGGATATCGCAACGGGAATACGGAAGGCATTCGTCACCCGGCTCTTCATGATGCAAACGTGTTGTTTGCGGACGGGCGGCGACGGACTTTTATCTCAGGAGATCTGCAATGAAGCGGTTTATGATGAGCTTGGCGATCGGCGTGGCGGTTCTGACGTGCGGCACGGCCCGGGCGACGATTATCGACGATTTCAGCGCCGACTCAAGCGACAAGTACAATGTCCTATGGACTTCGGGCGTCACTCCCGCGTCCTATGGCCGCAACGCCAGCGACCAGTTTGCCCCCCAGGCGAACGGCGGCGCGACAACGATGTTTGTGCGAAACGACGGCTATACGTTCAACGTCGGTGACACGATTTCCGTCGAAGTTTATGGGATATCCCAGACCTATCAGACGGCCGGGCTGGTTATTACTCCCAGTCTGCAAAGCCTCGCGGGAGAACGAGAGTATTATGTTCAGAACTGGGGCAGCGGCGACTATACTCTTGACTCCAACGCGAACCTGCCAAACTACAACCACGTGTCCGGCCTGGACTTGAGCCAGGGGCCAGTCACGCTGACGGTGACGCGAACGTCCCCCACCAGCGCCGACTACACGTATGTCTACCATAAGACAACCGGCGGCACGGCCACGCTTGCCTATACGGACAGCGGACTGACGGCCGGGACCTACTATTTTGGGTTGGGGGGCTACGACAGCGCGGCAGCCGGCCAAGTGATGGATAACCTGTCGTATAGCGCCGTACCCGAACCATCTCTTAGCGTACTCATGGTTTCCGGAATGTTCGGTTTGCTTGCCTACGCTTGGCGCAAGCGTCGAATCGGGTGAGGATTGGGCGACATGCCCGCGCTCGTCATGAGCGGATCGCGATGAAGTTGCGCCGGGGCGGCGGCAAGTCTCGCCGCCCCGGCGTCAACCGACCTCATTAATGGAACGCAAGAAGATCGAAGGAAACAAGTACCACCAATGGGACTCATCGCCACGACAATATTTCGTTCGTTTCCAATGATTGCGATCGTCGCCTGCGTTGCCTTTCCTGGCCGCGCCGCGTCGGCCGACGACTTGATGTTCGGCCATATCAAGGCGGATAAGATCTTGTTCCTCGGCAACAGCATCACGCTGTGTGGGCCATATAACGATTGGATTGCCTACTGGGGTATGGCCGCCAGCGCGCAATCAAAAGACTATGTCCACTTGTTGACCGATAGGATCCGCACGACCGCCGGCGGCGCGTTGGGCGACCTTCCGATCGCACCACCCGACTCGATGCCGGGGCGTTGGTACGATGGCGACCCGTTGCCCAATTATGGCGGCAATATCATCAACATTGCCGACATCTTCGAACGTAATTACGACACGTGGGACAATGCCCGAATCCAAAACCAACTGGACGCCCTGCCGGACCTCGTCATTTTACAGTTCGGCGAGAACATGGAGGGTGGGACCATGGAGCAGTTTTCCACGGCGTTGAACACGTTGTTGGACGGATTGAAAGCCGAGAGTAATCCGCATATCTTCGTGACGAGCCACATCATCGGCTCGAACCCGGTGGTCGACCAGATCAAACGCGATGCATGTGCCGCCGATCCGGAATATCGTGTCTTCGTGCCGATGACCGGGATCGATCTCTCCGGCGTCGCCGGCCATCCGAACGACGCCGGAATGCAGACGATCGCCGACACGTTGTACGGCGCGATGGAAGCCCATGCGACTCCCGAGCCTGGCTCGCTCGTTTTGCTCACGATGGCCGGAGTGTTTTGCGGCGCATGCGCATGGCGGCGATGTCGCGGAGGATGAGTTGGAAGATCGGTCCCCTCTCCCTTTGGGAGAGGGCTAGGGTGAGGGCGAATCGGCGGCTCGATGTCGCAACAGGAACACAAACCATGACACGCAACAACATGATTCGATGGATCGGGATTCTCCTTGCAACCGCGGCTACCATGCCGGCAACGGCTGCCGAGCAGTGGACCTTGGCGACCGA
>JAEWUR010000108.1 GCA_023397045.1 Planctomycetota bacterium | reverse complement strand
GGCTTGCCGGCGCGGACGCGTTGGCCGGGGGGGCGTTGGGAGGCGACGGGGTATTCGCCGCTGGAGGGGTAGACGGATTCGGCGTCGGTTGCGGTTGCGCGGACGGTGGTTGTTGGCGTATCGTCATGGGCAAGGTCAAGGGAATCAACCGGTCCAGCCCAGGCAACTCGGCGAAAACGCCAAGGCTCTGGCCGGTATCACCGAAAATCAGCGCCAAATTGCCGCCCCGTTCGAACATGCTGATCATCCCGCCAACGTTGCTCGATAGCAGCCGGACCTGCCGAGCACCTTGCACGTTGAACGTTTCGAGGATGCCCGCTTGGCCGTGGTTGTCGAGCCCGGCGGCGACCAGCGGCCGGTTGTCGGGCGTCGTGACCAGCAAGGCGTTGCATTTGGCCAGACTTGTTTCGACCCGATTGCAGCGCAGCTCGTTACAGCGAATTCGACCGGGAATGATCTTGTCGCGAAGTGCGATGCCGAGCGTCAGGAACAGCAGCGGATAGACGATCCAACGTTCGCGAGTGCTCATCGCACGATTCTCCCGTATTTTTTTATGCCCCAGGTCGCCAAGGAATCGTTCCTGGGTCGTTGAGACCGGGAACAATGACATGCCGCGACTCGATGGGGATTGCCTAGAGCACCGATTTTCGCGGTCTTCCGGGCGGCGTCAAGACCGAAAACCGTTTTGTTGCGAAAAACCAGGATTGCGTCGAATAGAGCTTCCTCGCTAGAATCCCCCGGCCATTTTGGGAGGACGCGGTTTCCGGTCGCGGTCGAGGTCTTTTTTTCTGCGAATTTCCGAATGAACACGCATCGCGGACGCATTTTAATCGGGCTGATCGTCGCGCTGGTCATCTGGGGTTACCTCGACGTGCGTCGCCGAGGGTATGCCACGCCCGCCGAGAGTCACAAGTCCGACCTGACGGTCTACACCGAGGCCGGGGCCGCGTTTTTCGACGGCCGGCCGCCCTATCATGTCAGCAATCCGCGCGGTTGGACCTATGTCTATCCGCCGGTGTTCGCGTTGTTGTTGGCCCCGTTGTACGTTCTGCCCATGCAGGAGCAGGTGTTCGTCTGGTTCCTCGTGTGCCTGACGATGTGTTGGGGCATCTATCGCGAATCGGCAAAGCTCGTTGCATTGGTCCGAAAACCGGAGGACGACCAGAAGGTCGGATTCCTGGGCTGGTTGCCGTGGCTGGGCGCGATCACCGCGGCCGCCATTGCGTTGCCGACGTTGAATTGCCTGCAACGCGGACAGGTGAGCGTCGCCGTGCTCTATCTGCTTCTGCTCGGACTGCGACTGGTGATCGACGGCCGGAGCACCTGGATCGTGATTGCCGGCGGAATCGTCCTCGCGCTATCGGTGGCGATCAAGGTGGTCCCGATCCTGCCGATCGCAATGCTGCTGTGGATTCAACTGGTCGGCTATCTCCGCCAACTGTGGCGCCACTCGGACTTGACGGCCGAGTTGGGCCGGCGGTGGATGGCCGCAACCTCGGGCGTGGTGTTGGGGCTCGTCCTGTTCTTCCTGCTTGTGCCGGCGGCACTGATCGGTTGGAGCAATAACCTCCGGCACCTCGGCACCTGGTGCGATTTGGTGTTGGTCAGCGCCGGCGACAGTACGGCGACGCCCGGTTTTGAAAAAGACACGCATTCGGTCCGGAATCAATGTCTGGGCAATGCGCTGTATCGGCTCGGTAATTTCGGGGCGTATCTTTTTGCGGGCGGGCCGATCGATCCATTGATCGACGGTGAAAATCCGCCGCCGCGCATGATGGACGATCCGAGCGTCAACACGATTCTGTTGGGCGTGCGCGTCGCGCTGCTTCTGGCCTTGATGATCGTGGGAATTCGATTGGGGATGCAGGAAGATCCCTTGCTCAGCCAGGCGGCCGGTTTCGGGCTGGCGTGTCTTGCGTTGTTGATCGTCTCGCCGGTTGCGCGAAATCACTATTTCGAGATTCTGGCCCCGGCGGTGTTGTTCGTGCCGATGTGGCTCCGTCGGCGAGGTCTGCGGCGAACGTCGGTCGCGATGGCCGTCGTGCCGGGCATCCTGATTTTTCTCCAATATGCTCTTCTCGCCTACGTCGGCCGAGTCGGATTGTTGGGGTTGGGGATCACGGCGTGGCTCATGGCCGCAATGATTCTCGTCGAGCGAAGCGGCCGCTCGCCGGCGGTTGTCGACGACCGGCCGAAGGTTCTGCCGACGACATTTCGGCGTTCGGAAGCGGCGTAGCCGTGGTTTTCGAGGCTGTGCCGCCGGTGCGATTGCCGCAATTCGAGCGAAACGCCCTACTTCCGCCGGAGGGCCGAATCGGTCATAATCCTGGCATGAGTCGCAGGTGGTCGATCTTGACGGCGCTGGTGGTGGCGTCGGCCGGTTGTAGCCGAGCCGACAAGCCGCCCGAGAAGCCGCCGTTGAAACCGCAGGCCCACGTTCGCGTCGACGAGTTCAATTTGCCCTTGGAGATTACGATCGACGCGCCGAAGGTGCCGCCCGAGATCGAGCGCCCGTCGCCGCCGATCCGAGACGACGTCGATCGTTTTTGACGGCGTTCACCGATCAACGACCACGCCAGTCGTACCTACGAAATGGAATTGCTTTTCTGGACGCAGTTGCTGGCCGCCAGCGAATGGATCATTCGTCTGGTGATGTTGCCGGTCATCGTGTTGCGCAAGGAGCGGCCGAGCACGTGCATGGCTTGGTTGGCCATCGTTTTTTTTGAGCCGTGGATCGGTCTGGGGTTGTATCTGCTGATCGGCGAGAACCGACTTGGGCGAAAACGTCTGGAACGGCGTCGCAGCCGCCGGCCGCAAATCGACTCGGCCGAATACGGGCGGGTTCATCCGGACGATGTCGTCGAGCCCGGCAAGGATGATGACTTCAGCGTTCTGGTTCATTTGGCCGAGCACGTCGGCGGTCTGCCGGTGGTGGCCGGCAATGCGA
>JAEWUR010000577.1 GCA_023397045.1 Planctomycetota bacterium | reverse complement strand
ATGTGGCCGACAACCCGCGGGCACGTGAGGCCGCTGGCGTTTTCGGTTTGCTCGACGGAAACGTGGCGTTTCTTTCCCACTGCGGCTCGCGCGGTTTGGGCTACAATCTGGCCGCAGGCCAATTTCGCGTGCTGCAACAGAAGTTCGAGACTTGGGGAATCCCGTTGCCCGGCGGTGATCGCGAGTTGGTCTACGCGCCGCTGGGAACCGCCGAGGCCGACAATTATCTGGACGACATGGCCCTGGGCGCGAACTTTGCCACGGTGAACCATCTCCTCATTAATGCCCTCGTGCTGGAGGCTTTCCAAGAGGTCCTGCCCGGTGTCACGGGGCAACTGGTCTATTTCATCAGCCACAACATTGCCCGACAGGAGGTCATCGACAATCGGCTCACATGGGTGCATCGAAAGGGGGCAACCCGTGCATTTCCGGTCGGTCACCATGCGCTGAAAAACACGCCGTTCGCCGATACCGGCCATCCGATCCTGTTGCCCGGCAATCCCCGGGCTGGTTCGGTTGTCATGGTAGCCGAGCCGGGGGCGGAGAAGAGCTGCTACAGCGTCAACCATGGCGCTGGGCGTCAAATGGGACGCAAGGAAGCGATCCGCCGGCTCGATCAAAAACAAATCGATGGCGAATTCGACTCGGACGACATCCTGACCAACTGCCGGCAGTACCCCAAGGATGAGGCCCCGGCCGCCTACAAAGATTTTGACGAGGTCGTGCGATCGGTCACTGCCGCCGGACTTGCAAGCGAAGTCGCCCGGCTGCGAGCGACATTTGTTATCAAAGATGCGAGCAAGGCAGATGATTAAAAAATGGCGTTTCGGCCCCTTGTCACGATAATCTTACCATGAATGAATCGATCCTTACTATCGACGGTTCCCAAGGCGAAGGCGGCGGGCAGGTACTGCGATCTTCGTTGGCAATGTCGCTCGTAACCGGGCGGCCGTTTGTTATCGACAACATTCGGGCTGGCCGAAAAAAGCCTGGATTGATGCGCCAACATCTCACGGCCGTCAATGCTGCGGTTGACATTTGTCATGCCGGAGTCAATGGAGCCACGATCGGTTCTTCGCGGTTGGAGTTTCGGCCGGGTCGAGTGGAGGCCGGCAACTACAAGTTCAGTGTCGGTACGGCCGGCAGTGCGACGCTTGTGTTGCAGACCGTTCTGCCGGCCCTGATGTTGGCCGAGGGACAGTCAAACCTGACTCTCGAAGGCGGCACACACAACCCGTTCGCTCCGCCGTTGGACTTCCTGACCAAAGCCTATTTGCCGCTGGTAAACCAGATGGGGCCGACGATCACGGTTGATCCAACTTCTGTTCACCCCGGATTCTATCCGGCCGGCGGCGGCAGTTTTCGTATCAAAATTCAACCCGCCCGACAGCTTGGACGGCTGGAACTTGCCGAACGCGGTGAGATTCGAGCCCGGCGCGTCACGGCGTTGGTCGCGAACTTGCCGAAAAACATCGGTGATCGTGAATGCCGTGTGATCGCCGAAAGAACCAGTTGGCCCGAGGAGTGTTTTCATGTCGAATCGGTCGAACGTTCGCGCGGGCCGGGCAATGTCGTGCTGATCGAGTTGGAGTCGGAGCATGTCACCGAGGTTTTCACCGGCTTCGGCCAGGTCGGGGTGCGCGCCGAAGCCGTGGCCACCCGCGTGCTCGACGACGCCCGGGCGTATCTGGCCGCCGGCGTGCCCGTCGGACGATACTTGGCCGATCAGTTGTTGCTTCCTTTGGGCATCGGCGCGCACCTCGGCTCCGGCGGCGGCAACTTTCGCACCATGTCTCCATCGCTACACACAACGACTCACGTCGAGATCCTTCACCGTTTTCTCGACGTCGACACACAGGTCGAACAGACCGGCCGGGATGATTTCTTGGTAAAAATTGGATAGGATACCTGACGGCGTTGCCCAAGCCATTTGTCCATGCGGCATAAGGAAGCGTAGGAAATATGCAGTGGAGTCAGCTCCGAAAACGAATCGAGGGAATGTTCGCCGATAGCATCAAAGGCCGTGTCGAATTACGTTCAACCGGCTATCGTAAATTCGGTGACGGAGATGGACGTTATTGGATCACTGTCGATGGTGAAGAAATCACCAGCGTGCCACATTGTTACCAATGGTATCGCCAAAACCAGGTTGACCGCCCGGATTTGCCGAAGGAATTCAGTGATTATGCGTCGCTCTTTGCCAAAGGCGGGCTTGGCCTCGCGATGCATCTCTATCTAACGATGTCGATAGAAGATATTCTCCGAAGCGATAATGTCCTGATTCAAGCCATCGGAATGCTTGATCGGAGAGTCGGCAAGCGCAGGCTCTGCAATTTGAAGGTGGAGAATTCACATCCGTTGATCTGCGCGTTCTATTGCTTGCGATGTGAGGCGGAGGGGATTCGTGTCCCGAGCACGGAAGCCCCCATGAAGAACCTCAATCTGAGGCACGGTCTTTGGCCCGGCATGCCCAACAAGGAAGGGAGGAAGGAGAAGAGTCGACTGGCAGCAATACGTCTAGATGAGGCTAAGAAGACAAGAAAACGGCGTACTCTTCTCACGCATATCCATCAGGGCGGGTTTACGAAAGATGAGTTGGATACGGATGTCGCAACGATCCTACACGCTAGCTTCGAGCAGGCCAAGAATCGCGACTCTCTGTTGGCGATTTTGCGTCTGATCGAATCAAAATCGAAGCTTTTGAAG
>JAEWUR010000052.1 GCA_023397045.1 Planctomycetota bacterium | reverse complement strand
CTATTCACGTGAAGCCCTGTACAGCCGTATGGAAGACGAATGATCCTCCTGGACACCAACGTACTGGGGCGCATGGCGGATGCGGCCGACCCGCAATGTGCGGCGGCGCGACGAGCAGTTCACTCGCTGCTGGCCTCACACGACCGGCCGGTTGTTATTCCACAGGTTTTCTACGAATTCTGGGCCGTGGCCACCCGAAGAGCAGGACCGCCCCCGGACGGCCAAAATGGACTCGGAATGAAG
Organism: Planctomycetota bacterium; assembly: GCA_023397045.1. GTDB lineage: Bacteria > Planctomycetota > Planctomycetia > Pirellulales > Thermoguttaceae > JAEWUR01. The sequence goes on along the minus strand of JAEWUR010000052.1, from coordinate 2,618 downwards.
CCGGAGCAAGCTAGCCAATGGCTGGAGTTCTTCCAGCGACGATTTACGCTTCTGCCCGATCGCGAAGAGTTGCTTGCTCGTTGGCACGACCTGGTGCGAAGGCGCGGCATCATCGGCATCAGGTCGTATGACGCTCGGCTTGTCGCGGCGATGCAAACCTACGGGATTGAACGATTGCTCACTTTCAACACGGAACATTTCCGACGATTCTCGATCACAGTCGTCGACCCGGCATCGCTCGAAATAACAGGTCCATAGAAATGGCTCTCGACGCGTTTGATCGCCTCCCGCAGCCATTCCGATCCCATGACACGAGCCAAAGGCAATACGGCACCGCTGAACTCAACATTGAAGTCTCTAGCGTCATGCTCATTGGCCCCCTTACTCTTCGCTGACGAATACGCTGAATCGCCAGCGGCCTCCCGGCATAGCCTCTCCACTGCGCAGTTTCATCGCGTTGGCCCGGACCACATTTGCCTGCTGGATTCCCAACGTGACAAGTATTGGACAAACCAGACGGGCAAGTTCACCGTCAATATCGGAGTCTATTTTCCCGCGATCGAAGCCATCCGCGGGAAACAAGTGATCGAGGGGATTCCTCCCGGCGGCTGTTGGACGATAGCAACGCGTCTTAACATGTTGGCCACAGGCGAGGACCGATGGTGGACACTAACGCCCCGAACCAAGCTGGGCCCCTTGCAAGCAGAGCTACAAGATCGGTGGCGTGGCTTTGGTCACCCGTGGATTGAGAGAAATAAGATCATCTCAAATGCCCGAGACTGGCAGGTGGAGAACCACGCTAAATGGCCCGCAGTGTTTTCGACAATGGTGCTCGGGCAGCGGGATCGAGCGCTCGCACTACTTCACGATATCCTGCTCGCCGGATACAACCGGCAGAAATACCTTGTGGAGGAATCGCAATCGCTTGGCCTGATCAGTTCCGAGCAGGCCGAACGATTGACGTGGGCACTCATGCAGGACATCACAACACTGCGTCGAATCGTGGACGAGACGTTCGGTACGGGAGAGGACGAGTCCGCAAAAGCAACGCATGCACCGTAGCCGCGATCTGGCGATGACCATCCGTTGACACCGCGCGTCTCGGCCCGGTGACGCGTGTCGTTCGTCGTACGAACGCAGAGCGCGGTCACTGGCTGGAGATCGTGCCGATTACGGGCGAAAAGCGAGTTTAGCGTTGTGATAAACGGGAGCAGGCCGGCGCAAGGTTGATCACAACCCGACTCTGCGGACGTTGGAAGCCCGAGTTGACGATCGCCCGTTCGACCCGATGCGTACTTTCCTTGACCGCCGCCTCCGGCAGCCCAACCAAGATATTTTTCGGCAGCCCCGCCGGCGACACATCGACCTCAACCTCGACCGGCAGCGCGTCGATGCCCAACAATGAGAAGGTTTTGAGCTTGGCTAGCATGACTTGGTCCCCTCTCCCTCCGGGGAGAGGGTTAGGGTGAGGGTGCGCAAGATGACGAGTGACAGGCCGGATTCTACCATCTTCACACACCGCTCGAAAGAGGGTAGACTGATTATCCTAGTCATAGGAAAAGCCAGTCGCACACGTCGACAGTACCACGCGGCCGGGCCGCCGGCATCCACTCGCAACTTCGCGCCCAATCGTGCCCGAAATCCAGCCACGAGGAGCTTGCAGAATGATCCCGTCAGGAACGATATCCCCGGAACTTGAAGACAAGGTCAACCGCGAATTGGAGTCGGACGAGCGCGTCCTGTGGATGGAGCAACCCGTTCCCCGGTACTTCACCGCAATGTCGACCGGCATGTTTCTCTTTGCCATTCCATGGACGGCATTCGCGGTTTTCTGGATCTGCGGTGCGTCGGGATTCGAGTTTCCTGACTTCAGAAAAGGTGGATTCGCCTTCTTTCCTCTCTTCGGGCTGCCGTTTCTGTTGATTGGCGTCGGTATGCTAACGACTCCCATCTGGACGCGCCGAAAGGCCGCCAAGACCGTCTATGTCATCACCGACCGTCGAGCGATCACGTTTGACGGCGGATGGACCACCACCATTCGCAGCTATCCTCCGGACAAGCTCCAGAACCTTTTCCGTAAAGAGAAAAGCGACGGAACGGGGGATATCATTCTGGCACAACGCGCCTGGGCGGATTCCGAAGGACACCAGCAAGCAATGGACTTGGGATTTCTGAACATCCGCGATCCGAAGACCGTGGAGAATATGTTGAAAAAACTGGCCGAAAAAGGCACCGAACCGCGACGGTGAGACCGCAGTGAGTTCATGCGGTTCCTGCGTATCTGGAAATCGGGTTCGCCTGTCGTTCATTGGCATTATCCCCTGTCTCATCGGAAGGAGGGAACCGCGAATGGACGCGAATCAACGCGAATTCGAAATGGAGATTCGCGTTGATTAGCGTTTATTTGCGGTTCAGTCAACGATGAATCATCCAAAGAGGGTGCCTGGATTTGTTCAGTCCAATACCACTCGGATGATACCCTTCCGAAGAGTGCTATGAAGTGTGAGGATCTTGCACAACAAGTGAACTTAGGGAAACCACGTTGCCTCAAGCGATCTGGTAATGTGGAAAGGAACGGTCTGCCGCGACTTTTTTGTCGATTATGATGCAATCTAGAT
>JAEWUR010000646.1 GCA_023397045.1 Planctomycetota bacterium | reverse complement strand
TGATGTAGAGCAGGATCGTCTTCGGCAAACCGGCGTCACCGCCCCAGCCGAGATAGTATTGGCTCACGAGCATGGCGGCCGTGGCGACCAGGAAACTGGCCGCCGCTCCGTAGCGATTCGCGCGCGGCCACAGAATCGCCAGAAAGAAGGCAATGCCCATCAGTGGCACGGTTTTGAAGACGTATCGCATCGCCTCCGGCACGTCGGTAAACACATAGGCCAACGGGATCACGGTCACGGCATAACCGATCGCCGCCAGTCGCGTCGCGCGCAACAACGCCTGCTCGCTGCTGTCGGGAAACATCTTTTTGTGAAGGCTGTTCGTATACGTCCCGGCAAACGTGACCATCATCGTCGTGATCGTGTCCATGATCGACGCCAGCACGCAAGCGAGCATCAGCCCGGCGAATCCGGAAGGCAGCAGGTCGCGAGCGAGTCGTCCGAAGGCATGGTCCGGGTCGATTTCGCCGGAGCCGTAGATCGCCAAGGCCATGATGCCGGTCAACGCCCAGGGGATGGTCATCAGTCGTTTCAGCACCAGCCCGCCGACGAAGCCGACACGGCTATCCATCTCGCTCTTGGCCGAGCCGGCGTTGGCCATGATGTGCGGCTGCACGACCATTGACAGCAGCGTGTTGATCGACATCATGATGATCCAGTTGAGCGTCATGCCCTGTTGCAGAACGAGGTCGAATGCGTGCGGCGAGTTCTCGACCGCATGCTGAAAGCCCGACAGACCGCCGATGTTCCAAAAGAAGAACGGGATCAGCAGAATCGACATAACGATCGTCAGCGAGCCTTGCAGGAACTCGTTCCACACGGTGGCCACCAATCCGCCGAGCGTTCCGTAGGTGAACGCGATTGCGCCGACGACGAGGATGCTCAGTTGCCAAGGAACATGCCCTCCGGTGAGCGCTTCGACCAGCTTCGCGGTGCCGTACAGGCCGACGCTGGCGAAGCTGATCATGATGAACAGCGCGAAAAACGCGTACAGCAGCATGAAGCCCCGACCGAAGCGGCGTTCGAAGAAGTCGGCCGTCGTCATCACCCTGGCGCGGCGAAACACCGGCGCGAGCAGCCAGTAGATCGGCAACGTGAAGATCATCACGCCTTGATACCAGAACCCGGCAAACGAGCGAATCTTGTAACATTGCGAGGCGACGCCGACGGCCGAGTCGGCGTGCGTGCCCGAGCCGAACGTGAACAAGATCGTTAGCACCTTGCCAAACCGGCGCCCGCCCATGATGAAATCCTCGCGGCTCTTAATCAGCCGGGAGGCGATCACGCCAATCGTGACGATGATGGCGAAATAGCCCAGCAGAATCGCGAGGTCGAGAATCGTCAGGCCGAGGTACATGGTGGGTAGTGGATAGTGGGTAGTGGATGGTGACGTAACGTCCCCTCTCCCTCCGGGAGAGGGCTAGGGTGAAGGTTGTTCTCCGTCGTTCCCTCTCATAAGAAGAGCGGTAACCTCAGTTGATTCTGTTGCAGAAAGGGTTCCGTTTTGCCGGTCATTCTGAGCGAAGCGACGAATCTGCGGTATTCGTTAGATCCTTCGCTGCGCTCAGGATGACATGTTGGCTTTCCGCAACCGAAACGTCATTTGCCGTTCCGAGCCTCAATTGCCTCGCGGGCTTGCGTTGACGCTTGCTTCGAGCCGATGGCAAGAAACAGGACGTCGCTGCCCGAGACGATCATATCGTAACCCAGATCGAGGCACATCGCGAGCATCTCGGGACTGACGCCGACCGCGACGGCCAGTTTGCCATGTTGATGGCTCGCGTCGGCGACGGCCCGCATGTCGGGCTCGAGCATTTCGCGCGTGCGAGGAACGTCCATCGCCACGCCGCGACGCAAGAGAATATCATCCGGCCCGAGAAACAACGCATCGACGCCCGGCAGGGCTGCAATGGCGTTAGCGTTTCCGATGGCCAATGGCGACTCGATCTGGATGACCAGCAGCGTATCCGTGTTGGCCGTATGTGAATACGTGCGCCCCTGTCGATCGATCGGCCTGCGTCCCCCGTAAGACCGATTCCCCAACGGTGGAAACTTCGCCGCTTCGACCAGCGATTGGGCCTGTTCCGGCGTATCGACACACGGAACGATCACGCCCGCTGCGCCCAAATCGAGCGCCCTGCCGATCGGTCCCGCCTCATGCCCCGGCACGCGAACCAACGCCGGCCGGTTGATAAGATCACACGCCCGAACCAGCGCCAGCATCTCCGCATACCCGATCTCGCCATGCTGTCCATCGAGCCAGATCCAATCCCAATTCGCCCCGATGCGTTCCACAACGCCCGGCGAGGGATACATGATGTTCAAGCCTAACAGCGGACGGCCGCATTCGGGAGGATGGCGAAGAAATGTCATGGTATTGGTCGGTTATTGGGTGTGGTCCGCCGGGTCGATCAACGGTCGCAAATGGTCGAGCGCCCGGTCGGCGTACGTCGCGTGAAACGCATCGAGCGGGAACGGTTCGTCGTGAATGAAGCAGAGATCGACCGACCATGTGTCCTGCCGCAACAGATCGGCCAATCGTCGCGCTTCGGCGTATGGCGTTTTGGCTTCGTCAATGCGGCCGGCGCGAACAAGGTCAAATGTGCGGGCGCAGGCATCGTAGTACGCCAATGTTCGCTCACCGTAGGTGAACATTCGCTCGTCTTCGGCAATACGCGCGGCAATTCGGTCGGGAAGCTGCATGGCGGTGGCTTCGTCGATCAACCGGCGGCATGCCTGGCCCGCTTCGATCATTTCGACCAGCGTCGATGCCTCGCAGGCGACGCCCTCCTCGCGGCGGTATTGCAGATGAGGTTCGACAAACAGACTATCGGCCCCGGATTGCAGTCGGGCCGCCAGATTGGAGCTCCAGCCTTTCAGGGCCTCGATGTTGCCGTACATCTGTTCCAGCGACTCGTAGAACTGCCGCATTACCTCGGCGGCCGGGCCATAGCGTCTGGCGAAGTAATCCTGCCAGAGTGGCTCGCAATCGGTCTTGACGTCCCACGTTTGCCTCGCCATCTGGTAGTTCGTCAACGATTTATTACCCCAACGTCCGGTGGTCACGTGCATGTATTGAAAATATCTTGACCCGGCATCGTGATAATAGGGGATGTCGTGGGCCATCGTGTGCATCAAGCATAGCGGCAGCGATTTGTAGCGAGACACGTTGTAGTATTCGCCGATCTCGATTTGTCCGCGATAGTGGCGGTCGGCATCGCGCAGCCAGCCGTCGAGAAGATGCAGCTTTTCGGCGTTTCGAGAGCATGTTGGATCGTCGATATTGTGGGCCAGACAGCGTGATATCGGGTAGAACGTTGCGGCGCACGTCTCATAGTCGAAGTCGTCGGGCAGGTCGCGCGTCGGCGGCGCGGCGACATCCGCGTAGGCCAAAAATCGCACGTCGATCGGCCGGTTCAATCGCATTTCTCGCTGGGCCTTCTTGATCTGTCGGTCAAACGCATAGACCAATCGCAAGTTGCGATCCGTCGGCGTTCCCAAAGCCTGGCATTCCGGACATTCGCACCATTGGCCATTGTCGAGCGTCCAGAAATTGACCGTGTCGGCGCCTTGATAGACGCCGTCAATCAACGCTTGAACGTAGTTCTTCGTGAATTCCTCCACCGCATCGCCGTTCGATGTACAGAAGTTAACGCCGCCATCGCCCTTCGGTTGGATGCCTGGAATCCGCTGACCGTCCTTCAAGGCAAACCAATCGGGATGGGCCTCGAAATAGGAAAGCGTTCCATCGCCGTTAGCGTCGCCTTGATAATGCGGGCTCGCGGGATACGGGTCGGCCGGTCGGCCTTCGTCGGTCTGGAAATTTGCATGGTCATAAGGGTAGCCGCCGTCGGGACGCAGGAAAAGCCATTCGGCG
>JAEWUR010000550.1 GCA_023397045.1 Planctomycetota bacterium | reverse complement strand
GGGCGCCACGGGAATCGGCACATGGGTATACGGTTTTTTTGCCCCAACGGGCACAAGATGAACGTCAAGGCGTTTTTGGCGGGCCAGCGCGGCATTTGCCCGGTCTGCGGCGTGAAAATGCAGATCCCGCTGCAAAGCACGCGCGCAAGCACGCGAGCCAAACGGTCCGAGGGCGAATCGCCGGAGCCGTCCCCCTTCACCCAAACCGATCCGATCGACGAACCGAACACGTCCGATACGCTGGTCGCGGCGGCCGGGTCGGTCTTGGGCGGGTCACCGTCGAGCGAATTGACGTTCGATCAGAGCAGTGTTGTCTGGTACGTGCAGGTGTCGCCCGAGGACGATCCGGTCGGGCCGATCTCTTCGGACGACGTCCAGCGACGGCTCGTCGAGGGCAACCTGATGCCCGGCAGCCTCGTATGGCACGAAGGTTGGAGCGAATGGAAGGCGGCGGCCGACGTGTTCCCCGAATTATCGATGTCCAAAGTCGTGATCCCTGGCCTGGAGGATTTCCTTGCGAACCCCGCGGCGTCGCCCTTGCACGAGGCGGTCCATCCGTCGCACGGGCCCTCCCGCAAAATCCGGAGGATCGCCTGGAGCGTCCTCGCCGCGATCATTCTGATGCTGGGGGCCGCGTCCTTCATTGTCTGGATGAATCGTTAGCCGAACCAACTTCACCACCCAATATCGATCAATGAAAATACAACAACTCCTCGACCATCACGGAATCGCGTCGAACCCGTTCGCCGACGAAGACGCGCAGACCGACCTGGTCTTCAAAGGGGCGTGCATCCGCAATACGTTCCATCCGACGTGGGACAAGATCTACGGCGATCCGTCCGAACCGGCCACGGCCGTCGTCTTCGGCGAGAAAGGATCGGGCAAGACCGCCCTGCGGCTGCAACTCGCCCGGCACCTGACCGACTACAACGCCGAGAATCCCGAACATCAGGTCTTCGTCGTCGAATACGACGATTTCAACGCATTCCTCGACCGGCTCCGCGACCGATTCTCAGGCCGGCGACGCCGTCCGGAACGCGTGCTCGAACAGTGGCGGCTCTGGGACCACATCGACGCGATCCTCGCGCTGTCGGTTACTCAGTTGGTCGATCGCATCGTCGGAGCGCGCGACGCGCGACACACGGCCGCGCGAGATGAACCGCTGCCGATTGATCGGCTCGACGCCGCGCAGATTCGCGATGTGATGCTGTTGACGGCCTGCTACGATCAGGCGACCTCCGAGAATCTGCTGCAACGATGGCGGCGATTGCGCCGCACGTTGCGATTTTCGACTTGGCGTTCGCTCTGGGATTGGGCCGTCGGCATCGGCGTCACGGTCGTGGTCCTCACGATCCTTATGGGACGCGGCATTCAAGGCGATTGGTCGTGGTTCGGCGGGTGGTTGCCCTATGCCGTGATCGCCGCCGGTTGGACGCCGCGACTCGGCCGGCTTGCCAAATGGTGGTACAAGGCCTGGCGAATCGCGCGAAACACGCGCGTGCTGAACCGGAACGTCAACCTGTTGCGAAAGGTGCTGATGTCGTTCCCTGGCGCCCAGATTGTCGCCCAGCCGCTGCCGGCGTTTCCTCGCACCGACGATCGCTACGAACTGCTGGCCAAGCTGCAAGGCGTGCTGCGCTCGATGCGGATGGAAGGCATTCTGGTGCTGATCGACCGCGTCGACGAGCCGTACCTCGTCAACGGATCGACCGATCTGATGCGGGCGTTGGTCTGGCCGATGCTCGATAACAAATTCCTAAAACATCCCGGATTGGGCCTCAAGCTGCTGTTGCCGGCCGAACTCGAACGGCTCATCGATCACGAGAGCCGCGACTTCCATCAACGGGCGCGGCTGGACAAGCAGAATTTGATCCGCTCGCTGAGTTGGACCGGGCAGTCGCTGTACGACATGGCCAACTCTCGAATCGCGGCATGCGCCGCGGAAGGACAATCGCCAAAGATCACCGACCTGTTCGACGGCATTGACGGTCGGCGGTTGATGGACGCGCTGGCATCGCTGCGCGTGCCTCGGCACATGTTCAAGTTCATGTACCGGCTGATGACGGCCCATTGCAATGCCCACACCGAGGACCAGCCTGTTTGGAAGATTCCCGCCACGACGTTCGAGTCGGTGCTGGCCCTGTACCAGCGCGATCAGGACGCCTTCGATCGAGGCGTCGGCGCTGGCTAGCGGCCGATTGGCTGTCCCCCCCACCATGAATTGATCGGAATGGGAAAAATCTTCCCATTTTTCTGACCAAATCGTTGGCCGTTGACATTTTGCATCGTAGAATTAGGTATACCGAGCGTCTTTACGTCATCGGCAACGAGACCGCAGTCGGCATAATCCCTACGACCGTCCTGACCCGATCCGACATGCAACGATACAGCCATTCCAAACTTGGAATCGTGTTTGCCGCATTGGTGGCCGCGTGGCTTGCCGCTGCGCCGGCGGTCGGAATCGAATCGGTCAATCATCGTTCGACGGTCTCGAAGCGGATCTCGTCGTCGTGTAACGAGCCGGCATTGCCCTCCTGCATTCGTGACGAGTCGGGTGGCGAATCAAAATCCGCAATTGTCCACCAAGGGCCATATCGGCCGATTTCAGCGGTTTCGCCCATCGACGGCAAGTTGTTGAACGCGCCCGACTCGGCCCTCGAGGAACGGCTGTTCAACGATGCGGCCGACGACCGGCTCGATGCGTTCGCGGCGTTCGATGCGGCGCTGGTGGCCAGCGGCGTTCAAGACGAAGCCACGTTGCGCCGCTATCAACGCAAGGCCGCGGCGCTGGCCGACGAACTGCGGCGGGCCGTCGGCGAGACCGGCTCGGTGAAAGAAGAGTCCCAGGCGATCTTCGAGTTCATGCACCGCCGCGTTCTCTGCGGCGGATATGACCTTGCCTTTACCGACCTTTGCCGTGTGCTCGACGAGGGCCGATTCAACTGCGTCAGCGCCACGGTGCTGTTCAACTATCTGGCCGGCGCGATGGGCCTCGACTGCCGGGGTCTCGAAATGCCCGGCCACGCGATGAGCCGAATCGTGCTGTCCAACCGCTCGATCGACGTCGAGAATACCTGTCCGCGCTGGTTCCAACTCGGCAGCAATCAGGAACGTCGGAAGGCCGTGGCGGCGAAGACGATCGGCTCGGCGGCCTCGGCTGACCATTCGAAGGCCCGCGAGGTTTCACCGATCCAGTTGGCGGCCATGATCTATTACAATCGCGGCGTCGATCTGCTCGGCGAAAAACGTTTCGACGAAGCAGCCCGGGTGAACGCCAAGGCGTTGCGTCTCGACCCCAGCAACGCGACCGCCCGGGGTAATCTCCTGGCGACGCTGAACAACTGGTCGATCGAGTTGGGCAACCAAGGCGACTTCGCCAAGGCGATCGACCTGCTCCGGCAAGGAATGGCGATCGATCCGACATTCGAGGCCTTCGCCCAGAACTTCGTCCACGTCCATCATCAATGGGCCGACCATCTTTGCCAACAAGGCCGGTTCCAAGAAGCGATCGATCTGCTGGCCAAGGCGTCGTCGGAGATGCCCGACCGCGACTATCTTCGCAAGGCGCAGAGCGAAGTCCGGCAGCGC
>JAEWUR010000530.1 GCA_023397045.1 Planctomycetota bacterium | reverse complement strand
GCGTGAGGCAGATCAAACCGGGACGTTTCACGACGGACAAGTTCGTCGTTCTGAGCGTCGTCGGTCTGTTTCGGATGCAAGACGCGATCGATGTGCCGGAGTTGTTCGTCGAGTTCCCAACCGTCGTAGCCCAAGGCCGCGTCGGGCGCATTGGTCGAGTCGGCCTGGATCGACTGGCCGCATCGGGCGCAGCAGAATCCGGGCTTATCGCTCGACGGGAGCGCAGGAACGTCCTCTCGGCAGCCTTTGCACCACATAGTGTTTCTTAGGATCGGCTGCGCGCATGATAAACTGTACGGATTTCGTAAGTTTTAACGCGCGAACCGACCTGCAAACGGGTGCGTGGTGAACTTGGGTTGACTTCGTGGAATAGTAAAAGGTCGCGAATGCCTTTGTCTACTCGGCGGCCTCGGGTTCTTCCTCATACCAGTCGCCGCGGAGCCAGTCGGTCAGCATTTTGACCTGATGGGTATTCAGCGTGTCCTTCGAGGGGTCGCCGGAGGGCGCGTAGGCCGGCATGCGATCGTTCGACTTGCCGTAGAAACGGCTTGTGGCCGGGTCCGAGACGATGCCGGCGATCCAATCGGCCGAGCCGTAGCCGGTCAGGTCGGGGGCGCTGCCCGCGCCGGGCCTGTCGTGGAACTTGTGGCAGTCGGTGCAGCCGTAGTCCTCGGTGAGCAACTGCCGCCCTTCCTCGATCATCTCGGCGTCCTTGCGGTCGATCTCTTTCTGGGCAGGCAAATGAGCCTCGGCCGAGAGCGCAGCGGCAACCTTCGCGAGGTTTTCCTTTTCGTCGTCGTCGAGTTCGGAGAAGGTCTCTTTCACGAAGCCAGCCATCGTTCCGTTGCGGAAGGCGGTGTTGCCGAAATATTTCGGCCCACTGACTTGCTCGGGATCGAGCAGGCCGGCGATCCATTCGCGCGTGGCGAATCCGGCAAGGTTCGGGGCCGTGGGCTTTTCACACGTGATGTCGTCCAACGGATTTTTTCCGGCGACGTATTCGTGGCAACTCGAGCAGTTTTGCGAGAACAGCCGAGGGCCTTGCGTTTTGGCGTCGTTGCGGAGCAGCGTCAGCGCCCCGGTCGGCGGGATGCCGAGATTCCAGGCCAAGACGCGGACGCGTTCGGCTTGGATTTTTTCCATCGCGAGGGCGCGTTGATGTTCTTCGCTGTCGCGGTCCTTGGCGAGCGAGTAATAACTCATTCCGACCAGGGCGACCAACAAACCGACGGTGAACAGCACGTTAAACGCCTGGCCGAGGAGCGACTTGGCGAGGAAGGGCATGGCAAGGACGATGACCACGAGCGCCCCGGGCACGATGAAGATCGGCACGATCGCCCATTCGCCGGGGAACAGGTGCGAAAACTCGTAGACACCCACCAGGAACCACTCGGGCCGGGCAGCGTTGTAGCCGTTGGCGGGATCGGTGTCCGCCGGCGACAACAGCGGCACGCCGGCATGCGGCGGGAAGATGCCATGCTGGCATGATAGCAGCAGGATGATGACCATGACGACGGCGGCCGCGACCGCACCACGCCATGCTTGGGCGGGCCAGTAGAAATCGCGGGGACCGTTGCCGGCGATCACGGCGTTCGCCCGACGGGCGAGGACTCCGTAGATGACCAACAAGGCGATGAACGCCGAGCCGAAAATTCCGACGTGCAACGCGAAGAACCGCGTCACGGAAAGGTGACCCAATGCGGGGCCAGGGCCGCCGATGGCGATTTTCAGCAGGCTGCTGCCGATCAGCGGGATGAACGTCAGAAAGCCAGTCCGCGTCTTGGTCGAAGCGTAGCCGTTCTGGTCCCAGGAGAGCAAGTCGCCGGTGAGGACGGCCGCTAGGGCAAACAGACCGAGGCCCACGACGACCCAAAACACGAGCTCGCGCGGGGCGCGATAGCCGTTGGTCAGGATCATCTGTAGGACGGCGAGCATCAGAAGGGCCAGGAGCACATGGGCCGCGTAATGGTGAATCGCGCGGAGCAGCCAGCCGCCGGCCACTTCATATTGGATGTAGTAGACGCTTTCCCAGGCGGTCGATGCGCTGGGGCTGTAGAACACCCAAAGGAAAAAGCCGGTGATGGCGATCACGCAGAAGGTGAACAGGATAGTGCAGGGCAGGACTTTCCAGACGTTCGCTCGCATGGGGATCGGCGAGTCGGCCAACCACTTCATACCGTTGCCAATGCCAGTGCGATCGTCGATCCAGGACCAGAGGGCTTTCATAGAGGCCACCTTGTATTCAAAAAAATGTTGGAGTTTGGATGATTCGTTGCGGTTAACCGAGAGCGACTTTTTTCGACGTGCCGACGCCGAACGTCTGGAACTTCACCCAGACTTCGTTCTTGTTGCGAATTTCCACGTCGAGCGAGTCCATGTCGCGGGGGCTGGGCGAGGTCGCATCGGTCCGCTTGCCTTCCAGATCAAAGTTAGCGATGTGGCATGGGCAGAAGAACTTGCCGCCGGTCGGCGTGCTCTCGTAGCTAATCGAGCAACCGGCATGAGGGCAGATGACTTGGAAGGCCGCCACGGCATCACCGGTGCGACGCAGATAGACCGCGCCGATCGGTTCGGCGGGAAAGGTGTTCCATGCGTCGACGCGATCGGCGACGACGGCGACTTTTTGCGGGGTGCCATCTTCGGGCAGGACGTCGAGCATGGCCAGGCGGACGAATTGGCCGCTTTGGCTCTTCTGACGCAGGGGGTTGAGGAACGACACTACGCCGACCGCGGCGGGCACCAACAGCGCGAATCCGCCGCAGACAAGGGCGACGGCCTTCTGGATGAATGTGCGACGGTCTTCGTC
>JAEWUR010000394.1 GCA_023397045.1 Planctomycetota bacterium | reverse complement strand
GCGGTGAACACTGCAGCAATTTGCCGGGCAGGTGCCGCGATTCAGTCAGAAGAAATAGGCATATCTGCGCGACGTGCGTGCCCGTCGTGATGTGGATCAGGTAATCTTCCTCTTCGGTGTTGAACGGATATGCGCGGCTGAAGTCGTGGAGAGCCGCGTAGACCTCCTCGAAATCCCAGGGGTCTTTCATTGGAAGCAAATGCGTTCGAACCTCGGTTTCCGGCGATATGGAAACGATGTCGTCGGCAATCAGCTTGGCGAGTTTGGTCCCTTTCGGTTCATGAAGCAACTCAAAACGATCAATCAACAGGTTCTCGTGTTGGCAGATCGAGACGCTTGGTCGCCACAAGTTCCAGCGGTCGGCGCCGATGCCGGCATCGAGCCGCGAACCGAGTAGCCCAATGACCACGTGTTTGTTTCTGAGATTATTCATTGGTATAAGACACTATATCATAATATCGTCATGAAGCATATCGGATTTCGAGGACAACGTCACGGCTAGATATGCGGAAACGCCTTAACTGTTTATGCAGAAATACCTTGCGACGCAATCGGCGTTAAATTCATCTCTTGTGGCACGCAGTCTGCTTTATATTCAAATCGTGATGATCCAAAAGGCATGAATCGATACCCTTGGCCGAAAGGAATCCTAGCGATGGCTAACAAATCCCTGTTCCGCTCGACGATCGGTAAGCTGTTGCCGAAGACGGATGCGACCAATGAGACGGGCCGACCGGCGTATGCTTTCTCAGCCGAGCATGCTCTGGCCCAATATGCGGCAACCGGCTGCCTGAACTCGACCTTTTACGTATCGGGCGAGGAACAACTCGATCGGGTGCTGAAACTCTGCGGTGAGGTGGAGCCTGAGTTCATTGCCCGCACTGCGCTGTACGCACGGAAAAAAGGATTCATGAAGGACCTGCCGGCTTTGTTGTGCGCGGTGCTGTCCGTCAGGTCACCGGGGTTGTTGGCCGAGATCTTCGATCGGGTGATCGACTCGCCGAAGATGCTCCGAAACTTCGTCCAGATTATTCGTTCGGGAGTCGTGGGACGAAAGAGCCTCGGCACCCTCCCGAAACGATTGATTCTTCAGTGGCTGGAAGGCCGCAGTGACGAACAGTTGTTCGTGGGTTCGGTGGGAAACGATCCCTCGCTGGCGGACGTGGTAAAAATGGTCCACCCGAAGCCTGCCAGCGCATCGCGGCAGGCATTGTACGGCTATCTCGTTGGTCGTCCGTATGACTTCCAGTCTCTGTCGATGGTTGTGCGCGACTATGAGAACTACAAGCAATCCGGCCATCGGCGGAAAATATCACCGCCCGATGTGCCGTTCCAAATGTTGACATCGCTGGAGTTGGGCCAAAAGGAATGGACCGAGATCGCCAGCAATGCTCCGTGGCAAATGACGCGCATGAACCTCAACACTTTCGCGCGGCACGGTGTTTTCGAGTCGAGGAAAATGGTTCATGTCATTGCGGAACGACTGCGTAATCCCGAGTTGATCGCTCGTGCGAAGGCATTTCCGTACCAATTGATGATTGCCTATACGATGGCCGTTGACGTGCCTTCCGCAATCCGCGAGGCACTCCAAGACGCGATGGAAATTGCGATCCAAAACGTTCCTCGCACTGAAGGAAAGGTGTATGTGTGCCCTGATATCTCGGGTTCGATGCACTCGGCGGTGACAGGATACCGCAAAGGGGCCACCACGGCGGTCCGATGTATTGACATAGCAGCTTTGGTGGCGGCGGCCGTTCTGCGCAAGAACCAACAGGCGGAGATCATCCCTTTCGAGTCGGATGTGGTCCGCGTCGACCTCAACCCGCGTGATTCGGTGATGACGAATGCCCAGCGGTTAGCGTCGCTGCCTTGCGGCGGTACGAATTGCAGCGCTCCGTTGCGATTCCTGAACCGCCGCAAGGCAACGGGCGATGTGGTTATCTACGTTTCGGACAACGAATCGTGGGTCGATTCACCGTTGCATGGCCATTTTGGCGGTGGCGCGACGGAAACCATGCGTCAATGGGCCGAGTTCAAACGCCGTAGCCCGACGGCAAAGATGATTTGCATTGATATCCAGCCCTATGGGCATACCCAAGCCCAGGAGCGCGAAGATATCGTCAACATCGGTGGGTTCAGCGATCAGGTATTCAGCGTGATCGCCGAGGTTGCCGCCGGCGGAACGGAAAAGGACCATTGGATTCGAGATATCTCCGCAATGCGGCTGTAAGAATGGATACGGGGCGGCCGTCGCAACAACGGCTCGCGGCGGCCGCCCGGGAAACGAAAACATGAGCATACGTAGGCCGAATGCCGTTGAGACTACATTCAGAAATGTCACCGTCTCAATTAACCCTTGTCGGCCTCGTTTTCAGAAATTGGAATAACAGAAACAACCGGCAAATGCCGGCGGGAGTACATCGGTATTCCGGGTTCGAACCCCGGCCGCTTCTCAAGCGGGTTCTCTCGCCAAAACCTCGTTGCCGGCCTTTATTGATGTTCAGCAAAGCAATGAAACGGAGAAGTCGCGCGATTTGGACGTAAATCCGGCCTTTCGTCGGGCGGCCTCGTTTTCAGCATTCTTAATCTGACCCACGATAGTTTACAACACAACAGGAAAGCGATACCATTCACACAACGAATGCCAGCGGAACTACATGATTCTAATCACGCGGTCGCGGGTTCGAATCCCGCCGTCCCGACTCGATCTTCTCGACAATCGGGACGTAGCTCAGGGGATAGAGCGCGAGTTTCGCAAATCCTCGTCGTGGTGTGAATGGTTGAATTTGGACACACATGCCGAATGCCGGTGGAACTACATGACCCATGCGATGCGGGTTCGAATCCCGCCGCTCCAATCCGTCATGGAAAGGGGTGTCGCTCAATTGGCAGAGCACATAGGATGTTTCGCCACACCTTGTCGTCATGTGTGTCTTATATTCTACCGAAATCGACAGGAGATGGTACGATGGACCGGTTCAACGAAAGGTCAGCCATGACAGACACGCACGCACCAACATTGATCCCCACCGGCGAAGCTACCGCCATGTTGCCGACTGGCGATGGGAAGCCGATTACCGTGATTGGTACGGAGGCGATCCGCGGAACGTTCGACGAGCAGACCCTGCGGCAGGCGATCCACTCGCGACTTGCGCCGGGCGTGACCGATGTCGTGCTGAATCCCGATGCCCACGTCGGCTACGGCGCACCGATCGGTTGCGTCATGGTTTCGCCGTCCCATATATATCCCGGCCCGGTCGGAGTCGACATCAAGTGCTCGATGAGTCTGCTGCAACTCAATCTGCCGGCCGATGCGATTGCGGAGCGACCGATCCGCCGGGCTTTGATCCATGCTATCTGCGATCGAACGCCGACCGGGCCAGGCATGGGTCAACGAAATGTCGCGAAATCGCGAAGAGTTGATATGTCGGTAGGACGCCAAGTCGTCGTCGAGGGCGCCTCGGAGCCCGTCTGCAATGCCTTGGGCATTCCGGTCGATTGGGCTCTCCGGTGCGAAGACGCCTTTCACACCGGCCATGACGGCACACAGGACGCCTTGGCCGATCGGCTCGATCACCTGCTAGCTGCCGATGCGCTGCCGAACTACAAAGACAAGATCATTCAGCTTGGCTCCTACGGCGGCGGAAATCACTTCGGCGAGTGCGAGATCGTTCATGTGGCCGACAACCCGCGGGCA
>JAEWUR010000343.1 GCA_023397045.1 Planctomycetota bacterium | reverse complement strand
CAGTTGTTGCGTGACTGCGGACTTTCGTCCTGGCAGTTCAATCACCTGATTGCCGAACAGCCGCAATTCCGTCCGTTCCACTGGGTCGTTGCGCCGTCGCCGTTTCTCGACATCTCCGGCGGCTGGGAGGCCTATCGTTCGGAGCAGCTTTCACTCCACAAAGAACCCTTCCGAAAGCTGATGCGAAAAATGCGCAAGGCCGAGCGCGAGCTTGGACCGTTGCGGCTCGAAGTCAACTCGACCGACCAAGATGTTTTTCACGCCTTGGTCGCGTGGAAGACGGAGCAGTACCATCGCAGCGCGGGCACGAATGTCTTGGGGTTCGATTGGACCGTCGGCCTGTTGGATCGCATTTTGGGTATGCGCGACGAGGCGTTCGGTGGCGTGCTGTCGGCACTGTATCTCGGTGACACGCTGGCGGCCGTCTTGTTTTCGATGCGGTCGCATGGCGTACTGCACGGCTGGTTCCCGGCCTATGGTCCTGACTTTCCCAATCTGTCGCCGGGCCTGCTGCTTTGGATGAAACTGGCCGAAACGCTGCCCGGACTCGGCTTCCGGCGGATCGACTTGGGCAAAGGGCCGGAACGGTACAAACGCGAGATCATGTCGGGGGCGACCGACGTGGCCGGAGGCGCCGTCGATACTCGGCCGCTCCGGGCGCTGGTGCATCGCAACTGGCACCGCGCGTATCAATGGGCACGGCAATCGCCCGTGCGACGGCCCTTGTTAGCGCCTGCCCGATTCCTTCGCCGCATGGTCGAAGCAAGGAGTTTTCGCGAATGACCGGCATTAACATCACACTATATATCCTTAGCGTTATCGTTCTGCTGCCGATTGCGATGTTCGCGTTGGAATGCGCCGCCGCGGTGTTGCGCCGGAAATCGCGCGCAACGGTTGCCAATCGAAGTGACGTGTCGGCCAAACCGCGCGTGGCCGTGCTGATTCCCGCGCACAACGAGGAGGTGGTCATCCGGCAAACGCTGGAATCGATGGCCCCGTCGCAAAGCCGTCGGGTGGTCGTCGTCGCCGACAACTGCGACGATCGCACCGCGGAACTGGCGGTCGACGCCGGTGCGGAAGTTCTGGTGCGAAATGATCCGGCGCACCGCGGCAAGGGGTTTGCACTGCAACATGGGATCGAGATGTTGCGCACGAACGACCCGCCCGACGTGCTTGTGGTGGTCGATGCCGACTGTCTGACCGATCGCGCGAGCATCGACACGCTTGCGCGATGCGCGTGGCAAGGCCAACGGCCGATCCAGGCGTTGAACCTGACCGATCGTGAACCCGCTCGGGGACCGGTCCAGGCCGTCTCGTTGCTGGCCAATCGTTTCGGCAACCAGATTCGGCCGTCGGGCCTCAATGCGATGGGATTGCCATGCCGACTGGCGGGGACCGGGATGGCCGTGCCGTGGCGCATGCTCGAAAGCGTTCAGCCGGCCGGGGCGAGCCTGGTCGAGGATTTGCAGTGGGGCGTCGATTTGGCCCTGAACGGACACATGGCGACGTTTTGTCCCGAGGCCAGCGTGGTGAGCAGTCTACCGCCGACCGACCGCGCATTTGTGAGTCAACGGCTTCGCTGGGACCACGGCCATCTTCGGATGGCGGCGGTCCAGATTCCGCGGTTGTTTTCGGCGGCCGTTCGTCAGCGATCCTGGCGTCTGCTTGGCGCGGCATTGGATCTGAGCATTCCGCCGCTAACGCTTCTGGTCTCGGTCTGGCTGTTGGCCACACTTCTGGCCGTGGCCGCCTGGGCCTACGGCGCGTCGGCGATTCCGTTGGGACTTCTGATCGGCGGCGGCGTTGCCTTGACGGCGGCGTTGGCGCTCGGCTGGGCGGCGTTCTGCCGACAGTGCGTTCCGGCGCGAACGTTCGCCGCGATTCCGTTTTACATCCTCCGCAAGTTGCCGATCTATTTCCAATTCCTCTTCCGCCGGCAGAATGCTTGGGTGCGCACCGAACGCACGGCGCAGGAAGACGCGCCGGATAGGCTCAACGTGTTGGGCGTTCGGATCCGCAACACGTCGCGAACCGAGGCGATCGAGCAACTGGAAGACAGGATTGTCCACCGAAACGGTCGGCCGACGAGCGTCTTTTTCGTCAATGCGCATACCCTGAACCTGGCCGCGTCAAAGCCGGCCTATCGAGACGTGCTGAACGGGGCCGACCATGTGTTTGCCGACGGGACGGGCGTTCGTTGGGCGGCACGACTCCAAAACATCCACATCCGCGAGAACATGGTCGGCACCGACTTCGTGCCTGCGTTGTTCCACGCGACGGCCGACCGAGGTCACACCTATTTTCTGCTCGGCGCGGATCGCGAGACGATCCCTCTGGCGGCCGATTATGCCCGGCGCATGTTCCCCGGCTGGCGTCAGGTCGGATTCCATCACGGCTATCTGACCGACGCGAAAACACTCTCGGCGGCCATCGAACAGATCAACGCGGCCCGGCCCGACGTGCTGTTGGTCGGCATGGGCAATCCGCTTCAAGAGCAGTGGATCGATCGCCACCGGGCGCAGCTTGAGGTGGGGGCGTGCCTGGGCGTCGGCGGTTTGTTCGACCATTGGGCCGGAAATCTGCATCGTGCGCCCCGCTGGCTCCTCCGGCTGGGTCACGAATGGATCTGGCTCCTCCTCCAGCAGCCGCGTCAGAAGGCCGCTCGCTATCTGGTCGGGAATCCGCTCTTCCTCGCCCGAATCCTTCGCGAACGGCTACAATTGCGACAGTCGCAACGATTATAAGCAATCGACGCCCCCTCCGGCTCTCGCCCGAAAGTCCCCTCTCCCTCAGGGAGAGGGCTAGGGTGAGGGCTGTCTGCCGTTCCAAAACACACTGCCGATCTTGTTGCCTGGAGAACGAGACCCGCAAGTTGCACAACCGCCTGGCAATGCTATCTTTGCTGAAGACACCCAGCCACGGTATTTGCCATGCCGCAATTTGCATCCCACAATTGGGAAACGAAATTTCCCGTTATCGTGCCCATCGAGACCGCACGCGGCGAGGCGCTGCCCCTTTCCGCCGAATTAGCGCCGGAACCGATCGAGCAGTTCACCGT
>JAEWUR010000339.1 GCA_023397045.1 Planctomycetota bacterium | reverse complement strand
AGGTTATGCTTCAGCATAACAAGACGTTATCTGCCAATGTGTTATGCTGAAGCATAACCTACGGTCTTTTTCAACAGACTGCTAGCGGCGATCTGTCGGGGCGGGCAAATCGCTTGATATGCCTGCCATTCTTGGACGCCGGCCGTTCGGAAAATCGCATTGGCCCTTGTATCGGACACGGACGCGGCGATACAATTCGGGCATTATGTTCACGTCTTTGGGCCGAATTCCGGTTGCTATGATGGCCGTGCTCGCGGTCGTTGCGTTGTCCCCGGTTTTGCGTGCCGATTCGATCGACGATCAGTATGCCTTGGCGGCAGGCTATTACGAGCGCCAGCAATGGCAACCGGCCGCCGAGGAGTTTCAGAAGTTTGCGGCGGCGAATCCGAACGATCCGCGGGCGATCGTGGCGGTGTTCTTTCGTGCCGAGTCGCTTTTGCAGTTGGGTAAGCTGGACGAGGCGCTTCCGCTGTTTCGCCACTACCTGACCGGCGAGCCCGAGGGCCAAAACGCCCGGGCCGCGCTATTCAGGGCGGGCGAGACGGCCTATCTGCTGGGCAATCACGCCGAAGCCAAGCCGGACCTGGAACGTTTCTTGGCGAAGTATCCCGACGATCGGCTGGGCGCGTTCGCGTTGCCCTATTTGGGCAACATCGCACTGGCAGCCGAGGATCTGCCGGCGGCCGAGGGCTACTTTCGCGACGGTCTGAAAAAATTTCCCGAGGGTGCGTTGCAGGATGATTGCCGGTTTGGGCTGGCGCGTTCGTTGGAATCGCAGCATCAGTTGGGCGAGGCCGTGCAACTCTACAAGGAGGTTGCCGCGCAGACCGATGGCGCTCAGGCCGACGCCGCCGAGTATAGGCTTGGGGCAATGGCGTTTTCCGAGGGCCAGTATGAGAGAGCATTGGAGTATTTCGCGACGCTCGAACGGCAGTGGCCGTCGAGTTCATGGCTGCCGAACGCGCGCTTGGGCCGTGGGCTGAGTTTGGTTCGATTGCATCGGCCGGGCGACGCAATTGCCGACCTTGAGGCGTTTTTGCAGACCAAACCGGAGGGCGATTCGGCCGTCGAGGCTGCCGGCGAATTGGCCATCTGTTATACGCAGTCCGGCCAGATCGAGAAGGCGAAAAAACTGTTCGACGAACTTGTGGCGAAGGATCCGAATCATCGATGGATCGCACCGATGACCGAGCGGCTCGCCGAAGCGGCCTACGACGCCAACGACACCGCCTGGTCGTCGCAGTTGTCGGCTCGATTGGCTGCGTCGAGCGATTCGGCGGAATATGGGATCAAGGGCACGCTGGGGTTGGCGTGGAGTCTTTTCAAGTCGGGCAAGTTGGACGAGTCTGCGGCCACGTTCGACGAAGTGCTTGCCAAAAACCCGCCCGAGGCGGTTGCGGTCGAGGCGGCGTTGGCGCGAGGACGCATTCTGGAGCAACTCGGCCAGCCTCGGCCGGCGCTGGCGATGTACGAGATGGTGATCGAGAAACATTCGGCCGACCGGCGGAAGGCCGACGCGCTGTTGTCGGCGGGGCGATTGTACGATGCGTTGAAAGAACCGCAAAAGGCGGCCGAGGCGTATCGGAAGATTGTCGACGAGTGTCCCGAGTTTGCCGATCGCGATGCCGCGCTGTATCGCTGGGCGTGGACGACGCGCGAAATGGGTCGGCCGGAGGAATCGGATCGGCTGTTCGAGCGGCTCCGCAAGGAATATCCAACGAGTCGGTTTGCCACCGACGCCGGTTGCCGATTAACCGAAAGGGCATTGGATGCCGGCGATCATGCGAAGGCCTCGGCAATGATCGACGAGGTACTTGGCGATGAACCATCGGCCGGCGCGAACGATCCGGACGTTGTGCAGGCGCGGCAATACGCCATGTTTCTCCGCGGCCGAGTGGCCGAATCGCGATCCGATTGGCCGAAGGTCCGCGAGGCATACGAGGCGTTCGTGAAGGAATCACCCAACAGCCCGCGTCGACCGCTCGCCGATTTTTGGATTGCCGAGTCGTACTATCGGCAGGGCGACCATGCGGCCGCGTCCGAGCGGTTCGATCGCTTGGCCGAACAGATCGGGACGGACCGAAAGCCGTGGATGGCGATGATACCGTTGCGGCGAGCGCAGATTCTGGCGCAGCAAGACCAGTGGAACGACGCCTATCGGATTGCGACGACGATTGCCGAAGATTTTCCGGGCTTCCCGCAACAGTATGAAGTGGATTATCTGCTGGGCCGATGCCTGGCGAATCGGGCGGAGTTCGACGAGGCGCGTCGGGCGTATCAACGGGTGATCGAGTCGAACGCCGGCGCGAAGACCGAGACGGCGGCCATGGCCCAATGGATGATCGGCGAGACGTTCTTTCACCAGAAAAACTTTGAGGCCGCCTACCGGGAGTATCTGAAGGTCGAGATTCTGTACCAGTATCCGGTCTGTCAGGCGGGCGGGTTGTTGCAGGCGGGCAAGTGTTGCGAGCGGCTGGGCAAGGCCAAGGACGCCGCCGAGTTGTACCGCCGAATCGTGAAAACCTATCCCGAGACGCCCTACATGGCCGAGGCGTCGGAGCGGCTGGCGAAGCTCGCGCCGCCGAAGGCCAAAGAATGAGCAGCAAAACCGCTACAAATGTCAAAGAGGACGTCGGTCGGCGGTCGATAAGTCTCGAAATAACAGTGGCACGCATCCGGGAAACCGATCCCGGATGTTAGGCGTCGCACTGAAGTTTTTGCCACCTATTGAGGTCTAGGTTGCTAATGAACCATTCCGCGGTGGGGACGGCAGCATCCGGACCATTGACGACCTCGGAATCAATAAGAGATTGCGACGATGCGGCGCCGTAGCCAAGTGGCTAAGGCAGCGGATTGCAAATCCGCCACCGTGGGTTCGACTCCCACCGGCGCCTCTTTCCTGGTTCGGTGAGACAACCAGGGTCAAAACGAGACAGGAGCCGCCGCAAAGCCCGTGATGAACGGGCTTTGTGCGTTCCCGGCCATCGGGTGGTGCGGGCGTGCAAGAACGCCAGTACAAGAGCCTCGAACTGTACAATCGGCGCGCAACGGCGCTGACAACAAGACGAAAAAGGCCGCGCCGAGAGACTACAACACCCTCCCGGTGCTATTCTTCCGGTACGAGGCATGGCCACACATTGAAGACCATTGCCTATTTTGTCAATATCGGACCCGTCTCGTATTTTTCTCCGGTTTCGGTCGCGATCGGCAGACTTTCGCGATCGCAGAACAGGAATGGCGCGTCGGTCAACGGGAGTCGCGAGAAGGTGGCCTGATCGCCGGTCGACCGGGGCGGTGGTACACGGTAGACTCGGCCGTCGAGCAGATCGACCAGCACCGGGTTTTTCGGCAACTTATCGGCCGGCAATTCGAGTTCGGCAGCGCCGGGGCGGCAGACCGCCTGCATCTCGACGGCAAGCCAATAGTAAATCAGCGGCCGGCCGGATGGATCGACGGCCGTCAGGCTGCGAAGTTTGTCGGGCGAGGTCGTTTCAAAAGAGCCCTTGTCGACGATATTGATTTGCATCGGAATTGGCGTTGGCTTGCAGCGGTCGTCGAATGCCGAGGCAAGGTTCCGGAATGCAAAGGCGGCCGCCTTGGGCTGCCACGATTCGGAGGCAAAAAGGCCTTTCCGGTTGACGCCCATCGACCCGCGATCGGGACCGCCCTCCAGCCTGGCCGGATAGTCGTTCAGGACGAAATAGATCGACACGGGCATTCCCAACTTGGCATCCGACAGTAGGCGGCGCAGAAGCCATTTGGCATGTTTGGTCTCGTCCCACGATCCACCGAATCCCCAGCCGCCGGTGTCGCCGCTCGACGGGAAGCCGCATTCACTCTGCCAGACGTCTGGCGAATGATTGCGCTGGCGAAGCAAGTCCTGCAACCGCTGGATTGGGCCATCTTCTTGCTCCGGCGGTTGACCGTAGGGATGAACGCTCCAGTGGTCGAACGCGGCGGCTCCATCGCTGGCCAGAAGTCCTTCGAGAAAGTCGGCCGGCGTGCCTGCCGTCGATCCGGCGAGAATGACCGCGTTGGGCTGACCGCGGCGAACGATCGCCGCCGCGTCGTTGACGATCCGGCCGTATTGGTCGGGCGTAACGGGCGTTTTCCAGAACGTGACCGAGTTGGGCTCGTTCCAGATCTCCCAGACGTGTACGCGGTCGCGGTACCGTTCGACCATGGCCGTCAGAAAACGATGCCAGGCGTCGCGAACCGGCGCATCGTCGAGCAGCGAGGCCGCGTCGGCCAACGGCCGATGGTTCGAGTCGGGGGCGAACGACATGTAGAGCCGATTGCCGCCGTAGATCTGGATGACCGGCGCGATCTTGT
Source organism: Planctomycetota bacterium (assembly GCA_023397045.1). Taxonomy (GTDB): domain Bacteria; phylum Planctomycetota; class Planctomycetia; order Pirellulales; family Thermoguttaceae; genus JAEWUR01. The sequence continues at coordinate 1,211 of JAEWUR010000339.1, read as the reverse complement.
GAGCGGTCAGTTCGGCAATCACGTCGTCGAACCGGTGCGAGTCGCTGTTCCAGTCGTAGCGGCCTTTCTGCGTCTCGATCTGGTCCCAATCGGGGCAAAGGAACGCCCATTTCGCGCCGAGCCAGGCCAGTTGCTCGACTTGTTCCTTCACGGAGAGTTTGTGTTTGTCGGCGATCCAATGGCAGCAGACGCCCCAACGCGACTTGGCGATGTCGTCCGAAGTGCGAGGACTCAGTCGCCCGATGCACTCGAGTCCGGCGTCGCGAGCCACACTGTCGGCCGGCTTGCCTGCGGCGGAGGCGATTGGCGTTTCCATTGCAGCGCCTATCAAGAAACACGTCAGAATACCGAGGATAAAACAAGCTGATTTCATCGTTATGCTTTGGCAGGCAGCCAGAATTGATAGCCGGGGCAGTTGTCGAAGTTCCAGTCGAAGCCGGCGGCCGAATCGGGCAGCGCGGTGCCGAGGTAGGCGAGCGTCAGCGTGCGGAACCAGGTGGGAAACATGCCGCTGCCGTTCGGACTGGACGACAGCAGCGGGTGGCCATAGCAGAACGGCGAGCCTTGGATGAACGCGAACCCGCCGTCGTCATTTTGGTTCGCAAGGACGTGCGGCACCGCCCGTCGCAGCGAATCGAGGATCTCATCGCGGCGATAATCGGAGAGAAAACTCAATCGGACCAGCGGATCGATCGAGTCGATGTCCTCGCAGGCGCTGCTCGTTCGGCCGTGGACGCCCCAACCGTAGCCGCCGGCCGGATTTTCCGTGTGCAAAACCGAGTCGATGACTTGATGTGCATAAGGGATCAGTCGACGGTCATAAAAGTACAACAGCCAGGAATGATACGCCCCCTGGACGGCTTTCGAGAGTCCCTTGGGGTCGGTCAGATCGAACCCACCCCACAGGCCGGTCTTGTTGCTGATCTCATGCGTGGAGAGCCAGTGGAGCATGGCGTGCATGGCCGTCGCGGCGCGGGTTTCGCGACGAAAATCGCGCTCGTATTGCAGCAATGTACCGAGATTGAGCACCTCGTTGCCTACCGTGTCGGCATTGTTCTGCCAATCGCGCTGTTCGAGCCATTGCGTCAGATGTTTGCGATCGAAAAACGGTTCGAGCCATCGGGCGGGCTTCTCGGCAACCGCGCCGAGGCACGTCAGCGCGACGACGACATGACAACTTAGGTGCCGCCGCCCACACCATTCGGGATCGC
>JAEWUR010000331.1 GCA_023397045.1 Planctomycetota bacterium | reverse complement strand
ATTGTTGCGGTCCCAAGGTGAGACATACACCCCGAATTTCATGTCAGCCCGTTTGCAGGCATCGGCCATCTCGCGAACGATGTCGCCCTTGCCGTCCTTATACGGGCTGGCACTGATGTTGTGCGGCGTAGTCTTGGTCGGCCAGAGACAGAACCCGTCGTGATGCTTGCAGGTGAGTATGATGCCCTTGAAGCCGCCGGCCTTGACCGCCCCGACGATCTGGTCGGCGTCGAACTGCGTGGGATTGAAGATTTCCGGTTTCTCCGCGCCGCTGCCCCATTCCGCCCCGGTGAACGTGTCAACGCCGAAATGGCAAAACGCGTACATGCCCATCTCGTGCCAACGCAACTGCCGGGCGGTGGGAATCGGGCCAAACGGTTCGGGCGGAGCCACCTTGGGTCCGTCCTCTGCCATGACCGTCAAAGTTGACGCAAGCAGGATGGCAGCAACACTCAAAATCCGATTTTTCATTGGAGACCTTTGGGGGGGGTAAACAAGCAAGGCAGGATTAAAACAGCGGACCACGCCCTTTATGGCAGCAGACGACGTAAGCAACGAGGCTGGGCTAGTGGTCTGTCCAGATCGTCGTTACCAATGGAGGTTCGGTGCGACAGAATCGTAACCCGAAGCGTAAGCGAGGCTGTCCCTCGCTTACGCTTCGGGTTACGATGTTCGGTCCATTCGAAAACTTGAATTGGTCAGACCACTAGTGCGGAGATCGTTGCAATACGTTCACTGGTATTATCGCCGCATCGTGACGCGATGTCAATCGGCGGAAGCGGCGCGGCTGCGTGCCAAAACGCTAGGGCACAGCCGCCGATGATGCGAGTCGGCCCAACGTTAGTGGTTTGTCCAGATCGTCATTACTAATCGGGGCTCGGCGCGACAGAATCGTAACCCAAAGCGTAAGCGAGGCTGTCCCTCGCTTACGCTTCGGGTTACGATGTTCGGTCCATTCATAAACTTGCATTGGACAGAACATCATGAAGACTCCGCGACTTCCGACGGCAAGGCGGATGCAATACCGCGGGTTGCCCGTTGCCGAAAGGCCGTCGGCGTCAGTCCGGTGACGCGGCGGAACACGAGGGCCATTCGCGTCGGGTTCGCGAAACCCGACGAAGTGGCGATGCCGCGGAGTTTGATCTTCGGCTGCTGCACCAGTTTCTTCTTCACCTGTTCGACGCGCAGCCGGCAAAGATACTCGTAGGGCGAACATCGCAAGAGTCGGCGGAATTGGGTTTCGAGCCGGCGTCGCGATACCGGCATTCGCGTCATCATTTTCGCAATGTCGAATCGTTCGCCGGCATGGTCGTGCATGTAACGGAGCGCCATCGTGACATGCGGATCGTCGACGGCGATCGTATCGGTGGACCGCCGCGTGATGATCCCGCCGGGCGGGATAAGGATGTCTTCCGAAGCTCGCGCATGGCCCGACATCAACCGGTCGAGCAACGCCGCCGCCTCGTACCCGATTCGCCACGACGAATGCGATATGCTGCTAAGCGAAGGCTGGCAGAACTCGCAGACCGTCGGATCGTCGTCAAAACCCAGGACGGCGATTTCGTGCGGCACGTCCAGGCCCAACCAGAGGCATTCCTCGACGATCGCTCGGGCGCGAAAATCGTGTACCGCTAGGATTCCGACCGGTGGTGCGAGGCTCTTCAACCATCGGTCCAGCGGCGCGCGGCGTCCTCGCCACGTCGCAGGCGGACGGCGCCGCAGCTTTGTTTCGAACACATCGCACGGCACGCCCGCCTGGGTCGCTCGATCTCGAAAACCGCGGCATCGTTCGGACGAGTACCACGGCCCTTGCTGGCCGCAGTAGGCCAGCCGGCGCAGACCGCGTTCGAGAAAATAGTCGGCGGCCATGCGGCCCGCCGCGTAATTGTCGACGATGACGCGCGGCAACCCGCCGTGGTGTTGCGCGCCGCTGATGTTGACGACCGGTATCTTCAGTTTGCGGGCGACTCGCATGTCGGCCGGATCGCTAATCAGCCCGATGACTCCGTCGCCGGGCCAGTCGCGAAGACTGCGAACGGTCAGCGAAAACTCTTCCGAGGCGGCCAACGTCGGCGGACTCGTGACGAAGTTCCACGCGTGGCCATCGCGGGCATAGTCGATCACGCCCTGCGTCAACCGCGCCAGGCGCGACAACGACATCGGAAACAACAGGGCGACGTTCTTTCGCTGTCGTTCGTTCGTCGCGGCTTTTTTGCCGGACAGTCGGCCCGTCATCATCGCAGTCCCCGCGTGCGTTGGGTGCGCAAATACGATATTGAATACGCAAATACATAGTTTATTTTACCGGACGGGGTCGTATAATGCAAACTGGCCTTGCACGGACCGTTGTTGCCGACGAGGGGGCCCTCGAAAAATGACACACTGCGAACAGGACGGACTCGTGAAGACTTCCCACTATCGCTGGGTCATCTGCGCCCTACTGTTTTTCGCCACGACCATCAATTACGTCGATCGGCAGGTGTTCGGAATACTTGGGCCGAGGCTGACCGAAGAGTTTCACTGGTCGGAGACGCATTTCAGCCTGATCGTCAGCGTTTTCACGCTGGCCTACGCGATCAGCTACACGGTCGTCGGCAAGATGATGGACTGGCTGGGCGAACGGAGGGGTTTTATTCTTGCGGTTTCGGTCTGGAGCGCCGCGGCGATGGCCCACGGACTCGTCAGCCCGTTGGTCTACTCGGGTTTGCCTTGGCTGAAGGCTGCGTTCGCCGGCACTTTTTTGGGCAGCCTCACGCCGACAATTCTTTCGGTTGTCGGCTTCAGCGCCGCGCGCTTTGCCTTGGGGTTGTCCGAGGGCGGCAACTTTCCCGGCGCGATCAAGACCGTCGGCATATGGCATCCGAAGAGCGAGCGCGCCGTTTCGACCGGCATTTTCAATAGCGGAAGCAATGTCGGAATCATCATCGCGGCCTATGCCGTGCCGTTTATCGTCGAGCGGATGCAATGGGGGTGGGCGGCCGCGTTTTACCTGACCGGGGCATTGGGTTTCGTGTGGCTCGTCTTCTGGATGCTGATGTACGATCGGCCGGAACGCCATCCGCGCGTATCGCCGGCCGAATTGGAACACATCCAG
>JAEWUR010000328.1 GCA_023397045.1 Planctomycetota bacterium | reverse complement strand
CGATGAATCCAACACGCTCCAACAGAACGTGCTGGAGATCCAGACGGCCCTGCAAACGTCCGGCATCGCCGAACTCAGCGACGTGACGGTCGAAGCCACGGACTCGTTGAATTTCGTCATCCGGTACGGCGCCGCCTCGCACGGCTTGGCCAGTTCGTTGACCGTCGAAAACCTCGACTACGATCCGACAGTTCCCATCAGCCAACGCTGCTTCCTGCCCGCCGCCGACGTGACGAACGTGCGCGTCCCAGGCATGACGAGGGAAATTCCCGTCACGACCTCACCGACATTCACCGCGCAAAACATCAAATTCGCGTTGGAAGATGGCACGTTCGATTATGTCGATTACGCGCCGATCGTCTTTCCCGATCCCGCCAATATCTCGGCTGCTTTGGGTTCACCTGCCGGCCCCTATTATGGCCCGGAAACCGTCCAAATTCCTTCGCCGAGCGTCAAGGTCACCGCTCTGAGCGCCACCGAGTTCGAAATTACTTTCGTCGGCAACTCCGGCAAGCTCCAACAACCGCTGATGACCGTCTTGAATTCGGCGAGCACCATCAACGATCCGATTCTTCTGGTCGGCGCGTCGTCCAAGATCATCAAGCAGTCGAGCGACGAGTTCCGCGTCAACAGCACGGAAATCGACAACCCCGAAACCATTTTTGCCGACGTCTACGATCAAACCGATGCCGCGGTCGCCATGGACACCGACGGCGACTTCGTCATCACCTGGCAGAGCGAGGCGGCCGACGCACTGGGCGAGGGCAGCGTCTCCGACGTTTACGCCCGGCGGTTCACCCCCTCGGGCTATGTCACGCAAATCCAGAACATCGCCGTCGAGATTCCGCTCGGCGAGACGTTCACCGCAAAGCTGAACACCGGCAAAGGCTGGTCGTCGACCGACATCACGTTCGACAGTTCCACCGATCTGGCCTTGGCGAAAACCGCACTGGACGTCCAAAAGGAACTGATCGCGCTCGGCTACGATCCCGACTCGACACGCGTTACGGTCGAGCGAACCACGGCCTCCGATTACGTCCTGCATATCCAATGGGGCGGCGAAGACGTCGGTTCCTTGATCCCAACGGTCACCCTCGAAGACTTCGCGCTCTTCGTCCCCAACGTCGACTACACGACGCCCGTCTCGACCCTGACCAGTTTCATCGCCGACATGAACCATGACGGCGTCGCCGAAACCGGCATCCAGAGCGTTCTGGCCGCCGGCGACGAGTTCCTGGTGAACACCACGATCACCGGTGCGCAGGAATTGCCCTCGGTCGGCGTGGACGGCCGCGGCAATTTCACCATCGCCTGGCAGAGCCAAGGCCAGAACATGAGCTTTTTCAATCAGATCAAAGCTCAGCGTTTCGACTACAACGGGAACCGGCTCGGCAACGAATTCGACGTCTCGAACGAAAACACCTCGGCCAATTACCGACCTTATGTTGCGATGAGCAACGACGGCGTCACCGCCATCGGTTGGAACAACACCAATAGCGCCAACTACTACCTCGACGGCGTCATCAGCGTCACGGTCTGGGCCAAGGTCTACGACGCCAACGGCAACGTCCTGCTCGATCAGTTCGGCGCCGGCGGCGGCCGCCTCGGCGGCATCGACTTCGACTCGGCCGACAATTTCGTCATCACGTGCGGCTACCTGACCTCGAACAGCAATCTCGGCGGTGAAGAAATGGACGTCTTCGCCCAGGAATGGCAGTTGTACGACGCCCAGGGCAACGTCACCGGCGCCGTGCTCCGTCCTCAGTTCCGCGTCAACAGCGCCAGCTTCAACACCGGCTCCACCGACTTCTGGCCGAACGGTCAATACGTCGGCAACCCCGCCCTCGACGCCGACGGCGACCTCGTCGTCAGCTACACCGGTTACGGCCCCGACGTCTCTGAAGAGGATGTCGATCTTTTAATCTACCAGCAGTTGATCGACCTGAAAGCCTCGAACCCCGGAATCACCGACTACGAACTCGGTCAGGCGCGGCTCCAACTCGAAAAATACTTCGGACTGCTCCGTGGCCAGGCTTACGCCGCCATGTTCTCCCAGTTCGATGCCGACCCGCATTCCGGCATGGCCGCCTCGGTCATCCTGACCAGCGACAACGTCGCTAACAACCAACGCGACGGCAGCAACACCACCTTCATGGTCACGGTCGACCCGGCGGCCGTCTCCGGAACCTTCACCCTCCGCCTGTACAAGGGCACCGCCTATACCGATATCCAAGTCACTCCGGTCTTCTACGACAACGACGGACCCGTCAACCCCGCCGACACCGCGGGCACCATCGACGCCGCGATTTCCGGCGCGGGCTTGGGCGTCAACTGGCCCCAGTCCGATACGTCGGGTTTCCAGGGACCGGTCACCGTTCGGTTGGTGCCTACGTCCGAATTGAACGATCGTCTTGGCACGGCCTGGGATCCCACCCCCTACGGCATCAACACGACGCACTACGTCTACGAAGTCACCTTCGTCGGCGAAGTCCACGAAACGAGTTTCGGCCTCATCGTCCAGAAGAACGAACTCAAGCTCTCCGACACCGTCACCTCCGAAGTCCAGCGGGTTGTCTTCAGCCAAACCGGCGCCATGACGCCGACCGGCTCCTTCACCATGACCGTCGGCGGCGTGACCACGGCCTCGATCGGTTTCAACGCCGCTAACATGAACGCCGTGGCCGGGAACATGGAAGCCGAACTCCAGGTCATGTATCCCGGAGTCAGCGTCAACTACGTGCCCGGTGGACCGCCCTGGGTCTTCAACGTCACCTTCGGCGGCAACAACTCCGGCGTGGATCAACCGGCGATCCGCATCAACATGGATACCACCTTGGCCACGAACGCCAGCGCCGCCGTGTTCGAAGTCGTCAAGGGAAAATCCGAAGAGGTCGACGCGGCTTCGCCCGTCACCGTTCGCGAAGTCTACAGCGACGTCGGCACCTATCGCAATACCACCGCCATCGGCATGTCGTCCGACGGCGATTTCGTCCAGGTCTGGTCGCAGTACGACAACGGAAGCACCAACATCTACTATCGGACGTTCCAGGAAAGCACCGACACGGCCGGACCGACCGTCTCGAACTCCTATTCCTCCCACGGCGACGTCCTCGACGTAAACAACCAGGTCAACGTCAACGACGGCCTGCAACACATCGTCATCTCGTTTGACGAGGAGATGCGCAACACGGCCGAGGTCCAAACCCTGACCTTCACGCCGAACGTCACCAACGGCACGACGCTCCCCACCGGCGTCAACGCCATCTCGACGCAATTGACCGTCGGCTCCTCGGCCGGACTGCCCTCGAGCGGCAATTTCAAAATCAAGGTCGACAACGAAGTCATGTTGGTCACCGGTGGCTGGGGAACCAAGACGCTGACCGTCGTGCGCGGATACGACGGCACGACGCCCGCCGCGCATGCCGCCAACGCAAAGGTGCAAACGTGTTTCGCACTGAAAATGGGCGACGCCACGAGCCAGCCGATCTGGTACAACTCGGACAATCTGTCGAGCATGAAAGACGCGTTGCGAACGGCCATCGAGACACTCGCCGGCGGTCTCGGCGGCGTCACCGTCGCCTACTCGAACGGCAAGTTCCAAGTCACTTTCGACGGCAACTACCGCGGTCTCTACCGCTCGCCGTTGCAAATGGCCGTCGGCGATTCCACCCTGACCTACAAGGGCACGATCGCGACCGCCGTACTGTACGATAGCGTCACCAACCCGCAAAACTACCGCCTGCTGCTCGGCAGCGTTGAAATCGCCGGCAGCATCGTCAAGGTCGAGTACGGACTGAACAAGGCCTCGGAATTGGCCGCCGCGAATCCCTCGACTTACGGCGACCTCAACATCGCCGCCACGAACAAGTGGGAAGCCGTCATCACGATCGACGGCAACGGCACCCAACCGGGCACGACTCCCCTCGGCTCCGGCGTCTACACCATCCAGGCCGTCGCCCCGGTGGCCCCGTCGACCTCCAACCCCTCCGGCACCAGCGGACTCCGCGACCTCGCCGGCAACGCCCTGGGCTACACCGGCTTCCAAACCCTCGGCGTTAATTTCGCCCAACAGTTCACCCTCGTCGTCAACAACCAAAACGACATTCCCGTCAATCCTGATCCTGGCACGGGCGGCGGCACCAGCACCGTCGGCGGCAACGGATTCACCAATCCCGAATCGCCGGGCGCCGTGGCGGTCGATGCCGACGGCAACCACATCCTCACCTGGACGGCCTACGACTCGGTGGCCCAGCGCGATCGCGTCTACTATCAGGTCTACAAGGCCGACGGCACGCCCGTCATGGCCGCGCCGAAACCGTTGACGCCGTTGCCGTCCGATCCCGGCTACGTGGCCTCCGATGCCGCCTTCTCGACCGACGATCAGCGTTACGCCACGGTCGCCTGCGACGCCGACGGCGATTTCATCGTCACCTGGACCAACTACCGCGACGAGAACGGCGACGCCGCCCTCGACCTGAACAACGACGGCATCGTCGACGGCCATCCCGGCGTCGAAGTCCGTGAACAAGTCGACATCTTCGCCCGCCGATTCAACTCGATGGGCCAATCCGTCGGCGACGCCTTCCGCGTCAACACCTACACGACCAACGATCAACTCTGGTCGAACGTCGCGATGAACGCCTCGGGCGAGTTCGTCATCACATGGACGAGCATGGGCCAGGAAGACAACAACCAACTCGGCTCCGGCTACGGCGTCTACGCCCGCCGCTTCGACTCCTTCGGCCAACCTATCGGGCAGGAATTCCGCGTCAACGTAACGACCGCCAACGACCAGCGGAACTCTTCCGTCGCCATGGCCGAGGACGGCGGGTTCATTGTCGTTTGGCACAGCCAGCAGAACGGTGTCCTCAATGAGATCATCGCTCGCAGTTACAATGCCGACGGCTCGCCCCAAGGTGGCCCGTCCGGCGGCGAGGTCATTGTCAATTCAATCACCACCGGCGACCAGAGTTTTGCCGACGTGGCGATGAACACCGCAGGCACGGCATTCGTCGTAACGTGGCAAAGTTCTGCTACCAGCGGAAATGGCATGGACGTCTACTGTCGGCCCTTCACCCGCCAATCACAATCGAGTGTTACCAGCATCGCACCATTGACCCATCAGGTTACGGTTCCCGCCGAGACGGAAGATGAAGAGCCCACGATTGAAGAGATTCCTTATGCCGACATTCTTGTGAGCGCCACGACACAGGGCAATCAGGAATTCGCCTCCGCGGCCATGGCCACCGATGGATCGTTCGTTATTACCTGGAGCGGCAACGGAAGCCAGACCAACCAGGCCGATAGTGCCGGCATCTTTTTCCAGCGATTCACCGCCGAGGGCACCGCTCTCGGTGTCGAAACCCGCGCTAACATCACCACGGCTGGCAAGCAAACGGCCTCCTCCATTGGAGCCGATGCCAGCGGCAATTTCGTCATCGCCTGGACCGGTGTCGGATCGACCCCGGGAACAACCGACGTCTATCGATACATTAGCGCCAATTCGCTGCCAACGATCGATCGCGTCGGGCCGATCGTCACCGATGTAGTTCTCGCCGATCGTACGCCACTGATCGAAGGCGATACCGTGCAACCCGCCGCACCGGGAATCACCCAACTGATCGTTGTCTTCAGCGAGAACATGTACACCGGCACCAAGCAAGACGGAACCCCCGGCTTGCACAGCGTCCTGAACCCGCAGAACTGGTCGCTCTACCGCAACGGCATCAACATCGCCTCGGCGATCACCAACATCTCGTTCGGCCTCAACCCGCTGACCAATAAATACGAAGCGGTTCTCTCGTTCAATGCGCTCGCCACGGGCAAATACACCCTCGTTGCCAGCGACGACATCTGGGACGCCGCGATGAACTTCGATGTCGTCAGCGGGAGCTACCTCGGCAACGCGCTCGACGGCGACTACGACGGCATCGCCGGCGTCGACTCGGCCTCGACAAGCTACCCGGGCTTCACTATTAACTTTGGCGCATCGTTGACCGCGCAAATCGACGCCGAACATCGCGTCAACGAGAGCGTCGGCTACGAGCAAACGACCTCCGAGCCCTACGGCACCGGGATGGCCCTGGAAAACAGCACTCGATCTGTCGCCGTCGACCACAGCGGCAACTTCGCCGTTGTCTGGACCAGCTACGGTCAGGACGATCCGAGCGATTCCTCCGGCGCCGGCGTCTACATGCGTCTGTTCGATCGGAACAACAATCCCTTGACCGGCGAGATCCTCGTTAACGCCGCGACCCTCGGTAATCAGTTTGACGCGAACATCGCGATGGACGCCGACGGTGATTTCGTCGTCGTTTGGACCGCCGAGGAAACAGACAGCAGCGGTTCCGTCGTCTTCCACGACATCTACGGCCAGCGATTCAATTCGATGGGCCAGAAGGTCGGCACCCAGTTCCGCGTCAACTCGAATTACACGAACGACCAGACCTCGCCCGAAGTCGGTATGGACGACGACGGCAACTTCGTCGTCGTCTGGGCAACGACAGGGCAGAATGCGGGATTCTTTAACGATATCCAGGCTCAGTTGTTCGATCGCGACGGAAACCGGGTGGGATCGGAATTTCGCGTGAATAACATCAACACTTCCGGCCTGGGACAGATGAACCCTACCGTGGCGATGAACGGCAGCGGTGAGTTTGTTGTCGCCTGGGAACAGGTCGCCTCACAGTATATGGGAGTCACGACGGACACCTATGTTGTCGGTCGCCTGTTTGATGCCGACGCAACGCCGGTCGTCAACCCGTCCGGTACGTCGGACGAGTTCCGCATGGATGCCGGGACCGGCGTCGGCGGCAGCGGCGTCGGACGCACGGCTCGCAATCCGCAAGTGGCCATCGACGATTCGCGGAATTTCGGGGTGGCCTACGAGAATTACTATGGCACCACGACCGTAGCCTACGACGTCGTTCTGC
>JAEWUR010000316.1 GCA_023397045.1 Planctomycetota bacterium | reverse complement strand
TTTCCGTTGTCTTCTCGACAACGACGCGCCGAAGCTCCTGAAAACAGATTCGCATCCTCCGGTCGGCCGGCCACGCCGGATATTCGTTGTGGCGCAAGATAAGGGTCAGCTCTTGCAGGTCCATCTTGCTCAACACGATCCAGTCAGGCCAATGCCACGGTTCGTGCGGCTTGCGCATTCCCAAGTCGAGGTTCAGCCACACCATGCGGCATGCGCCATGATTGGGGTTGCCGAAACTGTGCCATTGCCAAGGCCTGGCGATCAGAATTTCATTGGGTTGGAGAATCCCCTGGTGGTCGTCAAGCGTAAAACTCTGACTTCCACTTTCGACGAACGTTATTTCCAGGCTTTCGTTACAGTGCAGCGCGGTTCCCCACCGCTGCGGCTGCTCGGCGTCCGAATAGCCTACGGAGCGAAGTTCCGACAAGACCGATCGCGGCAACTTTCGCCCCAGATACATACCGTGGACCAACGCGTCCTGGTATAATTCGTTTTTTTCGCATGCCGCCTGGACCAAGGCATTATGTGTCAGGAAGAACGGAGCCGACCCATCGTGCCGCATCCAGAGTTGGCCGTCATTTTTGCGACGGTGCTTTGCCATGATGTGCGATCGGGGGTTTTGTTCGATTTTCGCTAATTGGCCGGATTTGAACGACACGCCCGGTACAGTTCATTAGTCTAACATGCTGAAAATGCGGTTGAAATAGGGTCCGCTTCCTCGTTGGAATCTGCTTCATTTGAAAAACTGCTGGATTTTGTAACGAAAATGGTGAAATTGGGATCTCGCACGGCCCCGGGAAATGGGTCGGTCAACGTGTTGTTCTGCTTGCTGGGGTCGGTCGTCGGTTTCGCACTGGTTCCAATCTTTCTGCGCTATTTTGCCGACACGCTCGATGCATGGACCGTCAACGGCGTTCGCTACTCCGTCGGCGCCTTGTTCTGGTTGCCCTTTTTGCTGCTCCTCGATCGAAATCCCAAACGGGAGAAGACCGCGACCGTCAAGAAAGGCAACATCTGGATCGACGCCCTGGTGCCCTCCGTGACCAACGCGCTTTCTCAAGCCATGTTCGGTCTGGGGCCGTATTACGTCTCGGCGTCCGCGGTCGGGTTCATCATGCGGCTGTCGTTCCTATTCACGATCATCGTGGGATTCATCGTTCTGGCCGAAGAGCGCCGCTTAGCCCGAAAGAGAACGTTCTGGGCCGGAAGCGTTTTGAGCGTCGTCGGCGTTATGGCGATGTACTACGAGAAGTTCGCCGGCGGCGATGGGCTCTCGTTTGGAATGTTCATCATTCTGATGGCGTCGGTTTGCATGGGCGTCTACGCGGTCGCGGTCCGCTACTACATGGCGGCGTACTCGGCCCGGAAGAGCTTCACCGTGATTAGTCTCTACACCTCGGTCATCCTCGTTGCACTCATGTTCTGTTTCGGCGACTACGGCCAATTGCGGCATATCTCCGCTTGGATGTGGCTGATCCTGACACTGTCGGCCCTGATCGGAATCGCGTTCGGGCACGTCTTGCTCTATCAGGCGATTCGATATCTTGGTCCGGTCGTGGCCAACGGCGTCCAAGTCATTAGCCCATTTATCACCTACGGCGTGGCGGCGGTTTGCCTGGGCGAGCGTCTGACGCCAATGGAATGGGTAGGCGGTTGGGTGTTGGTGGTCAGCGGAATCATGCTGGTTGTTGCACGCATGCAGGTCGAGCGGGACCTGTCGGCTTGCCAAACGCCGTCGAGCCATCCTCAACCCGCCAAACACCCCGTCGCCCGCCCACGCAGGCAGCCCGAGTGCCTGGCCGAAGTCTGAACGATTTCTTCGCGGCGAATCGAACGGGGATTTCCATGCTCGCAAAAAACGTATAATATCCTTGAATTGGTGAAGGAAAGGTATACGCCTTTTTCGCGAGTTCTTTATGCCGGACAAACCGCGGCCAACTGCCGTTCGACGCCTGTTGCGATGGTCTTGGATCGTCGGAATGGCCGTGCTTGTCGGATATCTGGTCAATGTGGTGGCTGCCATGCTATTGGAAGATTCGCTGATCTATTTTCCCTCGGTCTATCCGTCCGGAAACTGGGACACGGGAGGCCTTGCGGTCGAAGATGCGTGGTTCCAGTCGGGCGACGGCACGCGGCTGCACGGCTGGTACTTCCCGAACGAGCGGGCCCAGGCGGCCGTGCTTTTCTGTCATGGAAACGGCGGCAATCTGACGCATCGGACCGAGGCCATAAGGACGTTGCGACGTCGGGGCAACGTCTCGGTGCTGATCTTTGACTATCGCGGCTATGGCCGGAGCGAAGGCAAGCCGAACGAGGCCGGCGTGCTCGCCGACGCCCGCGCTGCCAGGGATTGGCTCGCAGATCGCGAGAAAATCCCACCGTCCGAGGTCGTCATGATGGGCGAATCGCTTGGCGGGGCGGTGGCCGTTGATTTGGCGGCTCGCGACGGCGCCCGGGCGCTCATTCTCGAAAGCACCTTCGACTCGCTCCCCAATGTGGCGTCCTTTCATTATCCTTGGCTGCCGGTGCGATTGGCCATGCGAACGCGTTTCGACTCGGCCGCCAAGATCGCCGATTACCACGGTCCGCTGCTGATGGCCCACGGCGACATCGACACGATCGTTCCGATCCGATACGCCCGTCGCCTGTTCGAGGCGGCCAATGAGCCGAAGCAGTTCATGCTCGTGTCCGATCACGATCACAATGAACCCATGCCGCCGAATTTCTACGACGCGATTCGGGAGCTTCTCGAAAAAAATCCCGTCTCGAAATCGCCGCCGAACGGTGGCGAAAGCGCTGGGCAGTGAATGGACTGCCGGGCGCGTTGGACAGACGATCTACGAACGATCGACGTCGGTCGCACGCCCGACGATCGGCGACCGAGGCACGAACATCGAGGTGATCACGACCGGCGTTTGCGACAGCTCGTCGAGATCGAGGTTCAGAATATCCTGAAATCCGCTCGGGGTATCCAACGGCCTGCACGTTGGCAACTGCGGTCGGTACTCTCCGACCGTGAATGCAAACATGATGGCGATGAGGAACACCAAGGCGACATACGCCTTGGCCGACCGTCCTCGCACGAGACGACGCAACGTGCGCATTTTCCTGCCCTCCTGCCTCCAACAAAACACGCCGTTCCTTGGATAGTGTCGGTTCCTGTCGGAGACGCCAACGAGGAACTGTGCGAAACGCGGATTTTTCGCGGGAATCGTCGCCGGGCCGAACCGGACGGCAACACCACCAGTTCGGGTGGGCTTGTCTGCTGTTTTTTTCCGCAAAAACGGCGAGATCCCTGCCGAGATTGCTTCGACAAGCTCTTGGAGCGGTTGACCTTAAGACGCTGGGCACCTAGGATAGACGCCTTAGCTCAATTCCTGACGATAATCCCCAGTTTTCGATAGCGATCGCCATGCCCGACATCCACCATCTCCGCAACATCGGCGTGATTGCCCACATCGACGCGGGCAAGACCACCGTCACCGAGCGGATGCTTTATTACAGCGGTTTCAGCCATCGCGTCGGCGAAGTCGACAAAGGCACGACCGTCACCGACTACGATCCGGAGGAGCAGGAACGCGGAATCACGATCAATTCGGCCGCTGTGACGTTCCCCTGGAAGGATATCGAGGTCAACCTGATCGACACGCCCGGCCACGTCGATTTTACGGCCGAGGTCGAACGCAGCCTCCGCGTGCTCGACGGCGGCGTGGTCGTCTTCAGCGCCCGGGAAGGCGTCGAAGCCCAAAGCGAAACGGTCTGGCATCAGGCCGACAAATACCACGTGCCGCGCATCGCGATGATCAACAAGATGGATCGCGAAGGCGCCGATTTTTTCGGGACCCTCGATGAGATCCGCGAGCGGCTCAACTGCAAGCCGATCCCGGTCAATCTGCCGATCGGCGCCGGCCCACCGCACGTCAAAGAGGCCTTTCGCGGCGTCCTCGACCTGATCGCGATGAAGATGCTCACGTTTGGAGCCGATGCAAAATGCGTCGATGTGGACGCTTCCGACATCCCCGCCGAACTGCGCGACGACGCCGAACTGTGGCGCAGCCAGATGCTCGACCAACTGTCGATGTACAGCGACGAACTGACCGAGTTGATGCTGGCCGAGGAACCGATACCGGCCGAATTGATTCGCCGGGTGCTGCGCGATGCCACGATTCACAACCTCGCGGTGCCCGTGCTCTGCGGGTCGGCTCTCGACGGCATCGGCGTGCAGCCGGTGCTGGATGCCGTGCAATATTATCTGCCCAGTCCGGCCGACGTTCCGCCGGTCGAGGGCATTGATCCCAAAAAGCCCGACCACAAGCTCGTGCGCCATCCGACCGCCGACGAGCCGTTCTGCGGATTGGTCTTCAAGATTCAGGCCGATCGGCATGGCGACCTGCATTACGTCCGCATTTATTCCGGCGAATTGAAGGCGAACAGCCGCGTCCTGAACCCCGGGAAGGACAAAAAAGAAAACGTGCCGCAGCTTTGGCGCATTCAAGCCGACCATCGGACGCAGGTCCCCACGGCCTCGGC
>JAEWUR010000265.1 GCA_023397045.1 Planctomycetota bacterium | reverse complement strand
TCCAAACGGTGCCTTCGAAGCGATAACCGCGTCCGGCGGAAACGACGCGCTGACGGTCGTCGCGTTCAACCAGAACGGGCGCCACGGCGGCAATGGTCGGATCGCAAAAATGTCGCAATGCGGCGTCCGCCCAACCGGAACAGACTTCGACCCCGCAGGCGAGCAGGTGGACCACGGGCGAGCGGCAGGCCGAAAGACCTAGGTTCCAACATGCGACCGTACCCATGCCTTGCCCAGCCTCGACAAACCGCACCTCATCGCCGAGGTTGTAGGGGTCGTGATAGGCCGGGTTATGGACGACGAGAACCTCGCAGTTGGCCGGACGATTCTCGAGGACCGAGACCAGCGTATCGTCCAGCTTCTGCGGATCGCCGACAACGGGAATGACGATCGACAAACGGGGCACGTGATTGTTTCCTGGTGAATGTCATGGACCCCAAGACACCAGAGGTTCCGGACCCGCGGCGAATGCCGACTGCGTGAATCGGGATTTCTCCCTTGCCGGCCGCGGAACGGTTTTTTTGGCAATCTGGGATATAGTCGTACAATCGAATGGTTATGATTGTTTCGGATTTTCCGAGAAGGGAAGTTTATTCAATCGGTTGTTTTGCCTAATCTACGCTGGCGAGCGTCGTGAAAGTCTTTTTATTTTGCGCCAAACCCCTATTCTGCAAAAGCAATCGGGGGCTTTCCGTTAGGGACGGTGGTTACAGGGCTTCGCGAAACCGGGAGTGGTCGACCGTGTATATTGGGTATGAAAGACGACCCGTCTCGCTACCCCATGGGGGGCAATGGCGGTCGACGGTGGTTGTTTTTTCATGCGGTCGGGTCGATACTTTGGGGGGCGGCAGTTCTTTTTCTGGGAGGAATGCTAATGCGACGGGCTTCTTTTTCGTGCCGAGGGTGGTTGGCCGTTTTGTTGGTGGCGGCGATTCCCTGCACGGTTGGGCGGACGGATGAGCCGGCGGAACGCCCGGCGGCTTGGGCCACGAGCATGGAACTGCCCGGCGTGCCGAATCTGCACAAGGTGAACGACGGGCTGTATCGCGGCGCGCAACCGACGGCCGAGGGGTTGAAGGAACTTGAGAAGTTGGGAATCAAGACGGTCGTGAATCTTCGATCGGCCCATTGCGACAAGAAGATTGCCGGAGGATGCAATTTGGATCTGGTATCGATCCCGATGTACCCGTGGGACGTCGACGATGAGGAAGTCGCGAAGTTTTTACAGATCGTGACGGACGAGAATTGCCAACCGGTGTTCGTTCATTGCCAGCACGGCGCCGATCGGACGGGCACGATGTGCGCGGCCTACCGGGTGATCGTCGACGGTTGGACCAAACAACAGGCGGTGGATGAGATGGTCAACGGCGGATTCGGATTCCATTCGATTTGGAGCAATCTGCCGAACTACATCAAGAATCTCGATGTCGAGAAGATCGAGAAGGAAGCCGGCTTTGAAACTCAACTGCAACCCGCGGAGTGAGGTCGGTCATGGGTCCGGCCAAATCTTGCTCTTGAAATTGTGCCACGGCCTGTGCTAAGGTCGGGAAAACATCGCGAGGGTATCCGCAGCGCCTGATCGGCAGGTAGCCATACGAGCCCGTCACCGGAAGTCGATTCCGGCGGCGGGCTTTTTTTGTTGCGCCGCGGATGTTTTCGGTCTCATGGTTTTCTTGTTGAGGGAGATTCACGGATGATCGCGGGAACGGTTGTCGACCTGGTGCGTCAACTGCTGGCGGATGGGACGTTGAGCCAGCGAAAGATTGCGAAGCTGACGGGCGTCAGTCGCGGGAGCGTCGCGGCGATTGCCAGCGGGAGGCGGCCGGACTACGCGGAGCGAGTGCCGTCGATCGAAGAGGAGGAGCCGACGGGACCGCCGGAGCGTTGCCCGGTGTGCGGCGGCATGGTGTTCATGCCCTGCAAGTTATGTCAGACGCGACAGGCGATGGCCGAGGATCGGCGGTTGCGATCGAAGCGGGGAATGGCGGAAACGCCCGAATGGATCGAGTTCGATCTTCGGCCGGAGCATCGGGCGCGTTACGAGGAAGTTCGCGCGTGGCGTGAACAGCAGGAGCTCGTCGAGATCGGTTGAGTCGGTATGCCGGAGGTTTTTGCGATGAACGAATGGATACATACCCACTATTGCGACGTGAGACGCGAGATTCGCGATGCGGATTTGTTGCTGTTTCGACGGCGGAGTCGCATCGCGACGTTGATCTCCGTGGCGGGCCGATCGCCGTATGTTCACGCCGCGATGGCCGGTTGGTGGAACGATCGGCTCATGTGCGTCGAGATGACCGACGGGGGCGGTCGTGCGCAGCTTCTGTCGAATCTGGTCGAACAGTGGCCGGGGTCGATCGACGTCTATCAAGCCAACGCCATTCGGCGGCGGTTTTCGCGTCGGCGAGCGCTCGATGCGATGGTGAACATCACCGGCAGGCGGTATGGATGGTTGAATCTGGCGCGCGCGGCGCTGTTGCATCTGCCGATCGTTCGTTTCCTCGTTCCGCCGGAGATCGACGATCGCGAGTCGTCGGGCTGGCCTCCGTTTTGTTCGCAGGCGGTGTCGATGGCCGATCGGGCGGGTGGCGTCGACCCGATGCCGAACCTGGCCGATCGATTGACCGAGCCGGGCGATCTGTCGCGGAGCCCGTTTTATGCGTATCGGTTCACGCTCGTGCCGTGATGGGGATGTGTTTGGATTTTTGGTAGCGCAGCCCTCACCCTAACCCTCTCCCAAGGGGAGAGGGGACCAATATGCTTAACCCTCCCCCAAAGGGAGAGGGGACCAGAAACGAAAATACGGAGGTGTACTCGATGAAAACGAATCTGTGGAAAAACGCGGTCCTATTCGGAGCCGGGGCGGTTCTGATTTGGGGAGTTCTGTTGGCAAACGACTCGGAGGCGATGGCGCAAACGGGCGATGTCGTCTTGCTGGAGTTCTATTCCGATTGGTGCGGAGCGTGCCGGGAGATGGAACCCGCGGTCGAGGCCTTGGCGACTGCCGGAGCCAAAGTCGAGCGAATCAATATCGATCGCGAGAAGGAACTTGCGGTGAAGTATGGCATTCAGAGCATTCCGTGTTTTGTGGCGGTCGCCGACGGTGTTGAGGTGGATCGCGTTGCCGGTGTTTGTTCGTATCAGCGTCTTGCGGCGATGTCGAAACACTCAGACCGAGTGGACGACCGATCGCCTCGGCCGGCGTGGCGTTACGAACAGCCGGTCGGCTATCGCGAGGCGACGGTGCGAATTTTCTGCCAGGAGAATAGTAAAACCCGGTCGATCGGCAGCGGGGCGCTCGTGCGATGGAACGGGCGGCTGTTGGTTCTGACCGCGCGGCATGTGATTCATGGGGCAAAAAGCGTTTTGGTGGAGCTTTGCACGCGAAAGACGCATTGGGCCAAGGTGGTCAAGGTTGATGCCGTTTGGGACTGCGCGGTGTTGGAGCTTGTCGGAACGCCGGCGGACGTTGTGCCGGTCGAGTTGGAGCGCGGCGAGGCGGCGATGCAACATGAAGGTGATCGGTTGGAATCGTGCGGCTACGGACCGGACGGCAAATTGGCCTGCAACACCGGGTTGTTTCAAGGATATCGCCGTTCGACAGCCGCCGGCCAAGGCCCGGACGATTGGATGGTCATATCGGGTCACGCGCGGGGTGGAGATTCCGGCGGGCCGGTATTCAACAAACGCGGACGGTTGGTTGGCGTGCTCTGGGGTACGGACGGGCGCGAGGTGGTATGCGTCCAAGCGGGTCGACTGCACGTCTTGTTGGACCAAGCGGTTGCGGCAATCGAACAACATGGCCGATCGGCGACCGTTCCGGCGCAGCTTTCGGCCTTGCAGCGGATGCCGACGCCGGCGAAGCCGTCGGAGATGGATCGGGCACAACAGGAATGTCTGCGGAATCGGTTCGGCGCTCCATGTCCTTCGACTCCGTCGCCGAATGTGATCGTGCAGTCGGATCCCGAATTGCGGCGCGTGCTGGGCAGCATCGACGGCAAAGTCGGCGTTCTGATTGAACAGCGGCAAGCCGATCGAAATGCGGAAGCGGCCGATGCGGAGGGCGTCTCGCCGCTGGCGGCCGGGCTGTGCGTACTCGGTGCTGTTGCGGCGGGATTCGTCGTCTATTTCGTGTCGCAAAAGAGTTGATGGCTTTCTGATTCTCGACCTCTAACCCATGAGAAGATCATGTTTCACGATGTTCCCGCGGTTTGGCAGCATGTGATTCTGGCCGGCGCCGCGCTGGCTGCGACGGTGTTTGGTTTGTGGCTCTACAATCGTCGCGAGAAGCGGCGGAAGCACGCCATCGAATTGATGAAGCTGATGAATCGGTGGGGGCTCGATTGGTTCGCCGACCTGTACGAGGACTATGCCGTGGGCGACTACTCGGGCATGGCCGTCAAGGTGCGCGAGATCGTCTCGGCCGTCCGAAGCGACGAGGCGATGGTCGCGAAGTTGAGCGAGGTGGCCAGGAAGGTCGCGACGTATTATGCCGGCAACGATCCGACCAGGGCACAGGAGCTTATCGGAATTTTGCAGGGCGGCAAGGCGACGGTTTCCAGCATGTAGGAGTGGACCGGTGAACAGAAGCGAAAGTGAATCGATCGAAAAACTCCGCGACGAGTTGCATGCGTATCACGTCGATGTGCAGCGGCTCGTTCAGCGTTGCGAGTCGTGCCGCGCGGAGGTTGTGCAGGTGGCGACCGATGTTTACGGTTTGCCTGGCAACAAGGAAACGAGTCCCGGCTTGATGGGCGAGGTGGCCGACCTGCGGCAGAGCCGGAAGCTGATCGTGCTGGCGTTGCGCGGGGCATGGATTCTGTTGACGATTTTGCTCGGCGCCGTGGCGACGGCCGTCTTGCGGGCGAATCTTTGAAGGAGCTTGCCGTGAAGATACGCGATCGGATCAAGGATTTTCGTCGGGTGAAGGCGAGCCTGTTGCGGCCGCATCCGAAGAACTGGCGCATCCATCCCGAGGCTCAGCAGAACGCGCTGCGCGGCGTGTTGGCCGAGATCGGCTATGCGGGGGCGCTCTTGGCGCGGGAACTGTCCGACGGATCGCTCGAATTGATCGACGGTCATCTGCGGGCCGAGACGACGCCGGACGCGGAAGTGCCGGTGTTGGTGCTGGATCTCGATGAAGATGAGGCCGCGAAGTTGCTGGCGGTCCACGATCCGCTGGCCGGGATGGCCGAGACGAACGAAAACGTGTTGGCCGAACTGATCGATCAGGTCGAGACGGAAAGCGACGCGGTGCAGGCGTTGTTGGACGGCATGCTTCATGAGCCGGAAATGCCGTCCGATGAAACCGAATCGGAATCGCCGAAAGAAGTCGACATTCCCGAGGCGTTCCAGGTGGTGATCGATTGCCGCGACGAGTCGGAGCAGCAGACGATCTACGAACGGATGACCGGCGAAGGGTATTCGTGCCGGTTGCTGACGCTGTGAGGAACAGGGGCTAGGGACTAGAGGTTAGGGGCTAGTTCCGGTTGCCGTCCACACGAGCCCCCAGTCCTTGCCATGATCGAAATCGAAGTCACTTGTCCCGTATTCGATTCCTTCCGCGTTCAGCAGGTTGGAGGGATGTTCGACGTGCCGCTGGCCGAGCGAGCGTCGAAACGTTTTTGCGTCGAGCTGCCCGACGATTTCGACAACGGCCGGAATTGGCGAATCGGACTGATCGTCGGGCCGTCGGGAAGCGGTAAGAGCACCATCGCGAAAAAGATGTTCGGCGACAGCGTGTATCGAACGCGGCAGTGGCCGACCGATCGCGCGGTGGTCGACGGCATGGGCCCGAGGTCGATCAAAGAGATTACCAGGATGTTCACGGCGGTCGGTTTTTCGTCACCGCCGAGTTGGATCAAGCCGTATCGGGTGTTGAGCAACGGCGAGCAGTTTCGTTGCGACTTGGCTCGCGCATTGTTGGGGGACGAGGGATCGGGAATGGAGGATGGTGGATGGAGAATGGCGGAGGATATGCG
>JAEWUR010000235.1 GCA_023397045.1 Planctomycetota bacterium | reverse complement strand
CCCCTTGCCCCTCTCCCAAAGGGAGAGGGGACCTGCGCAAACGTCGCGTCAGGCATTCCACTCGGGCCGGCTGTATTTCTCGGCCACAAGCTGAGCGGTTCAATCGGCAGGCCATCCGTCGCACGGCTCGAAAGCATCACAAGATTTCCGAATGGCCTGGCGGATCGCGTCGGCCGTCAGCGGCAAGTTGGCGACAAATCGGCCATGCGGCCGGTTGCGCCGATAGTCGGGCATTCGTGGCGGCGTGCCCAGGCATTGCTCCATCAACTCCAACGGGAAATCGTAAAGCAGCGTGCCGTGATACAAAAAATGTTCGCGGCGACATCGCGCGCTGTTGCCGGAGAATTTCAGTTCGCCAAGGGCCAAATCACTCGTGCCGCAACAACGCACCTCGGGCGCAAGCGGCTGCAAGGCTGAACCCAACCAATTCAAAACGTGTTGATGGGCCTCGCCGAGGGTGCGCAAGTGAGGGCGTTTTTCGTAGCTGAGGACCAAGGCGTACATCAAACAGCCGGGCCCGGCAACGATGGCCGCGCCGCCGCTGACGCGACGCATGACCGGAATGCGACGAGCTTCGCAGAATGCGCTCTGGACCTCGATCTCGACGCGCGACGATCGGCCGACGACGACCATCGGCTCGGTCGATTCCCAGAAACGCAACGTCTCGGTCGGTTGGTGCGCGGCCTCGGCCTCTTCGAGCAGCGCTTCGTCCAACGCAAGGTTTTCGGCCGCCGTCGGCAGCGTGAGATCAAGATATCGCATGGTTCGTCGATTGTCGCCGATCGTTTGCGGCAAGGAAAGGGAAGACCATCTCTATTGTTATAGAATGCCGTTTGCGGCCCGCTTGGGTCCGGTTGTAGCGGCTGGGAAGGCCTTTGCTGCAAACTGTTACGGTAAAACAGCTTGCGTAAACTGCGGGAGATCTGCCGTGTCGGCGCGCGCGGGCGAAAACTTCAAAAAATTTCGCCTTTGCTAACTATTGATGCGTATTGAATTTCGGATCGAATCCGTTTTATTCGGCTACACCGGACGGTTGCTTGACCTAAAATTATCTGGCAGACTCACTTGAAGGGATATTTTTTCAGTAATTGGTTCCGATTTGCCGTGACCGACGGCGAACGAAAGGGATTGATATGATCGCGCGCATACATTGGCTGTTGGGATTCTCGATGCTCTCGGCGCTGGCCGGGTCGGTTGCCGCACAGGATTGCCCGTCGGCGGCATGCCTGACTTGCCCCACCGGACAGACCTATCGGATCGTTTACCAGACGGTCTACGATCAGCAGCAGCATACGGCCTATCGGATCGAGTATGAAACGGTTTGCGAAGAGCGACAGGTGACCAGCTACAAGCCGGTCTGGGAGACCGCCGTTCGCGAGAATCGGTACACGGTCGCGCGGCCGGTCATGGAAACCAGCGAACGGGAAGAGACCTACACCGTGCAGCGTCCGGTCTATGAAACCGCCGAACGCGACGAGAGCTATACCGTGATGAAACCCGTCTACGAGACGGCCTACCAGACGCAGTGCCGGACCGTGTTGAAGCCGGTGACCACCTATCGAACACAGTATGTCGACCAGGGCTGCTATCGCGAACAAGTCGTGATGAAACCGGCCGTGCCGTCGACGCGGTTGACCTGGCAGTCGGGCACATGCGCCGTCGATCCGGCGACCGGCCGAACCGTTTATCAACATCCGGGCCTCTACTGGGTTCAAACGCCGCGCGGCCAATACGAGGTTCAGCGCGTTTGGCAGCCGAACGTCATCGCTCAGCAGATCCCGCAAACGAGTTACGTGGCGGAGAACGTCTCCGAGCAAATCCCGGTTCAGGTGTGCAAGTATGTGCCGGAACGGGTATGCCGCAAGGTGCCGGTGCAGGTCTGCAAGATGGTGACCGAACAAGTGGTGCGCAAAGTGCCGGTGACGACGTGCCGCATGGTCTACGAAGAGCGCGTCGACAAGGTTCCTTATCAGGTCTGCCGCATGGTGGCCGAGCAACAAACGGTTCGCATTCCTCGGACCGTCGAGAAGCGGATTCCCGTGACCTATACGTGCAACGTGCCGCGACTGGTTTGCTATCGCGTGCCGTTGGATGCGTGCGGCAATCCGATCACGACCGCTGAGACGGCGGCTCCGACGGCCACCGCCCAACCCACTCCGGCCAAACCGGAATCGAACGGCGCGGCGGAGACGAAACCGTCGCTCGGCGATGAAGCCGCCGCTCCGCAACCGATCGACGGGGAGCAGAAGCAGCCGAGTCGGTCGGTGCCGCCGATGAAGCCGGTGCCCGCGCCGCAGTCGCAGGTCTATCCGAACCCCGGCGCGTGATTTTTCACCGCATTGACAGGACGCCGACGGTCGGCGACACTGGTGTCGTCACCCAGCGGAGCATGCCATAATGCTCGAAAATCAGCGGATCGCGTTCGTCGGCAAGCTGGCCAGCATGGCCCGGCGCGAGGCCGCCCAACTGGTCCGGCAGCATGGCGCGGTCGTTCTGGAAAAAGCTGACCCCTCGGCCACGATGATCGTCGTCGGCGACGAGCAACTTCCCTCGGCCGGCTCGGATGGCCAGGACGATTGGCTCGACGAGGCCACGCGAGAGCAGGTCGAACAGGGGGCGATCGAAGTGGTCGCCGAGACCCAACTTTGGCAGCGGCTCGGCCTGGTCGACGCGCAGCATGAGGTGCATCGGCTCTATACCCCGGCGATGTTGGCCGAACTGCTCGGCGTGCCGGTCGCGGTGATTCGCCGTTGGCATCGTCGCGGATTGATCGTTCCGGCGCGCGAGGTTCGCCGGCTGCCCTACTTCGATTTTCAAGAGGTGGCCACGGCCCGGCGGTTGGCCGAATTGTTGGCGGCCGGCGTCTCGCCCCGGGCGATCGAAAAGCAACTGGAATCGCTGGCGCGCAGTCTGCCCGACGTCGCACGGCCGTTGGCGCAACTGTCGATCATTATCCAGGGCAAAAAGATTCTGCTTCGCCAAGGCGACGGGCTGATCGAGCCGGGCGGACAACTCCGATTCGATTTTGATGCGTGGCAGGGCGAACCGACGCCGCAACAGGCCGTGCCGACGACGCCCGAGCAGATGTGTTCGCTGGCGGCCGAGTTGGAAGAAGACGGTCAGTTGGCCTCGGCGGCCGAAATGTATCGCGCGGCGATGGCGGCCGCCGGTCCGAAGGCCGAGATTTGTTTCCAGGTGGCCGAATTGCTCTATCGGCTCGGCGATCTCGGCGGGGCGCGCGAGCGATACTACATGGCCATCGAGTTGGACGAGGATTACGTCGAAGCCCGGGCGAATCTCGGCTGCGTTCTGGTCGAGATGGGGCAGAGCGAGTTGGCCGTCGCGGCGTTCGAAGGCGCGTTGCGCTACCATCCCGACTATGCCGACGTCCGTTATCACCTTGCCCGCACGCTCGATGAAATGAACCAGCGCGATCGCGCCGAAGAGCATTGGCGGGCGTTCGTCGAACAGTCGCCCAACAGCCCTTGGGCCGAAGAAGCGCGAATGCGACTTCAGAACAACGGATGACGTTGCATTTGCCCCCCGATTCCGCCGGGAGGGATTTCTGCATTCGCCCCGTCTTTCTTCAAAAGCCTTTTTTTGTGTTGCAGCACGATACGGCGGGTGTTGCAGAATGCTGCGATGGCCGGGCGGCCCGAGGGTGACGATTCTGGGGCGGAATACGTCGCTCGGTCAGGCGATTCGCCGAAATCCGTTTTCCGGCAAAGAGTTCCGTCGATTTCATCGCGACCGGCCGGAAAAAGATTGCTAATGGCACGGTACGTGCATATAGAGCGGGCCAAGCGAATCGATGATTCGCCGTGAACGAGGATTGGCCCGTGGGGCCTCTGACGAACTAAGACCGGACGGTTACCTTGCCCTTACTGCCCGGTCCGCCACTATGTAAGGTGGCACGTCAAAGGCCCCCTTTTTTTTGCGCGGCCCCCCCGCCGAGTCCGTCGCCGCGATCGGCAGACCTCGCCGTGACGATTATTTCGCGTCGGGTTCGTAGGGCATCAGCAGGGGCAAATCGACCGTGACTTGGGTGCCCTGCCCCGGCTGGCTTTCGATGACCGCCTCGCCGCCAAGCAGCCGCGAGCGTTCGCGAATTCCCTCGAGGCCGAACCGCTCGCCGTCGACGTTCTCGACGTCGAACCCGATCCCCCAATCGCGGACCGTGATGCGCAGACGCCGGTCGTGTTGGATGACGTTGACCGCGATGCGGCTGCTTCGGCTGTGCCGGCACGCGTTGCTGAGCGATTCCTGAACGATCCGGTAGACGGCGTTTTCCTGCGTGGGCGCCAACCGGTGGAAATCGACGCTGCTCTGGAACTCGATCTTCGCGCCGTGAAGTTGCTCCTGTTCATGAATCAGCAAGGCGATGGCCGCCATGACGCCGGACTGATCGAGGATGGGCGGCCGGACGCCGCTGATGAGTCGTCGGGCTTCGATATTCGCCTGATACAACGTGGTCATTGCGGCCTGGAACGCCTCGGCCGACGACTCGGACATCGCGCCGGCACGCTCCCGATAGGTTTCGAACTGCATGATTGCGCCGGCTAACTGCTGCGCGAGTCCGTCATGGATTTCATAGGCGATCAACTGCCGCTCGTGGTCGCTCGACCGCAAGAGTCGCTGCAACGCGCGGCGTTCGCGTTGAACGGCGTCGTCGGCTTTCTTCCGATCGGAAACGTCTCGCATCAATCCCATCATGGCGACCGGGCAGCCTGAATCGTCCCGGATGACCGCCCCGGAGACTTCGCCGAGAAACGGGCTGCCGTCGACGCGAACGAAATTGTACTCGACCTTTTTCGAAGCGCCGCCGTCGGCCGTGTGTTGCAAATCGGCGAACATGCGAGGAAGGTCGTTCGGCACCATGAACTCGAGCGGATTTTTGCCGAGCAATTCGTCGACCGTGGAGAAGCCGAAGATCTCCGCCGTGCGGCGCGATGCGTAAATCGCGCGACCGTCAAGATCGGTGACAACGACGGCGTCGGGCGAAGATTCGAGAAGCGTTCGATGGAACTGGTCGCTTTTTCGCAAGTCTTCGATGAGTTGTTCCCTGGTGATCTTCGACCGTTCCATGTGTGTCTCGAATTCGATGCGGAGCCGAGTTGCCCATCTTCTCTGTTGCTTATATATGCTGTGGAGGCAAAAGCGTCTAGTA
Organism: Planctomycetota bacterium; assembly: GCA_023397045.1. Classification (GTDB taxonomy): domain Bacteria; phylum Planctomycetota; class Planctomycetia; order Pirellulales; family Thermoguttaceae; genus JAEWUR01. The sequence goes on along the minus strand of JAEWUR010000235.1, from coordinate 350 downwards.
CGGCCACCTATAACGATTAGATCGTTTGGGGGATCAGTAATTTGACATTTTCCTACCACAACATACGTTTGTTGATGTTCGAGCGCGAACGAGCGCAGGATACGTCGACTTACCCCCTCCGTGGTGTCGACCCAGAGTGATTCCGCCGCTGGCGACACGAAAAGATTGACCAGTTTTCCGGTATCAAGAAAAGAGAATACCCATGTTCAGCGCCACCTTTTATTTTATTGGCCTTGCGGGATTCCTCATCGCGGCGACCGCCTGCTTGACGCATGGAAGACGGGCATCGCAGCACATCGAGTTGAAGCTCGACGATCTTCGGGCGGCGTCGATGGGGTTGGTGATGGCCG
>JAEWUR010000226.1 GCA_023397045.1 Planctomycetota bacterium | reverse complement strand
AAGCTCGGTGGCCACGGGCAGTCCAATGACCGGCAACGTCGTGTGCGAAGCGACGACGCCGGCCAGATGGGCCGCGCCACCGGCTGCTGCGATAATCACCTTCAGATCGCGAGCCGCCGCCATCGTGGCGTATTGATGCACGACCTCGGGCGTTCGATGGGCGCTCATCACACGCACCTCATACGGAACGCCAAACTCATCGAGTGCAGCGGCCGCCGCCTTGATCTTCGGCCAATCGCTGTCGCTGCCCATCAAAATTCCAACTAACGCCAACGATGTATCCGACATAATCTCCTCCTCAAAAAGCAAAACCTAATCGTCCCCTCTTCCACAGGTAACGGGGCCAGGGCAACAGCGCGACGCGATCCCTACCGCGTTCGGCTTCCTTGGGGATTCCATCCGTCATTGTTTCCCTCCTTGGCCCAAGAATGGAAATCGTTTATTTCCGCTGTTCGGCAACGGTTTCGTCGCGCGAGTCCTCGTGTTCGCGACGCCGCAGATAGAGTTTCAGCGGCACCTCGCCAAACTCCAATTCATAACGAAGCACCCGCAGCAGATAACGCTGATATTGCGGAGAAATCGCCTTCGGGTTGTTGCAGAACAGCACGATGGTCGGCGGCTGCGAGCCGACCTGCGTAGCATAATAAACCTTCGGCCGATGGTTCTGATAGACCGGCGGCGGATTCTGATCGAGCGCCGCCCGAATCAACTTGTTCAACTGCGACGTCGACACCCGATGCAGCGATTGCCGGAACAGCATTTGGGCGTGATTCAGCATCGCCTTGACGTTCTTGCCCGTCTGACCGGTGATAAACGCGATCGGCGCGTACCATTGCGTGCGGAAGTTGTCGCGCAGATACGTCACCCATTTTTCGGTAGGCATCGCGCTGGCCGTCAAGTCCCACTTGTTCACGACGAACATGCACGGCTTATACTGCTGGGCGATATAGTCGCAGAGTTGCTTGTCGACCTTGCTGATGCGCTGCGTGGCGTCAAAAAAAAGCAACACGACGTCCGCCCGGCGAATGCTCCGCTGGGCGCGATGCGTGCTGTAAAAATCGATATCCGTGTTGACGCTCTTCGCGCGGCGAAAACCCGGCGTGTCAATCGCGACAAACGCCTTGCCGTCCAATTCGAACCGCACGTCGACGCTGTCGCGCGTCGTGCCGGGCACCTCGCTGACGATCATCCGTTCGGCCTGCACCAAGGTGTTGACCAGCGTGCTCTTGCCGACGTTCCGGCGACCGACAAACGCCACTTTCATGACGGGATCGACCGGCTCCGGCTCGTCCGGCTCGGCCGGCGGAAGTCGCTCGGCGATCGCCTCGAACAGGTCGTCCTTCCCCCGATTCTCCCTGACGCTCACCAGCACCATCTTCCGCCCAAATCGGTAGAATTCGCCGGCCTGCGAATCGAACGACGGCGCGTCCACCTTATTGACGACCAGCAGCACGGGCACGGTCAGATATCGCAGCCGCTTCGCGACCTCCTGGTCCAATGGGACGGGCCCGTCGCGGCAATCCACCACGAACAGCACCAGTTGAGCGGAATCGACCGCCAATTGGATCTGGTCCTCCACCTGCTCGGTCAGATTGTCCGAGTCGGTAACGCCCATGCCCCCGGTATCGACCAATTCAATGAATCGGCCGCCAACCTCGATCAGGTGGGAGACGCGATCGCGGGTTACCCCCGCCGTGGGATCAACAATGGCCAGACGCTTACCGGCGAGCCAGTTAAACAGGCTCGATTTGCCGACGTTCGGCCGACCGACGATAACAAGTTGCGGGATACCCATAGCTTCTTATAATAGTGGCACAAAGCTGCGAATTCCAGACGCACTAGGCAAGTTTCTATCGTTCCGGGGGAAAGATGTCGAAAAAGCCGATCCGAGCCGCCGTCCAACGGTTGGAAAGCCTTCAGCGGGCGGGTGTAACCCACGTGAAGAAACCAACCAAGCGAAAGTCCCCCCCAGCGACGGTTGCCGCGAAGACTAAGCCGGCGGCGCCTGAATCGCGCGATGCGGCCCTGGCGGCCGTTGCCCGAAAGGTCGCCGCCTGCACCCGATGCACCGAACTGGCCAAAACGCGCACCCAAACCGTTTTCGGCGTCGGCAATCCACACGCCCGACTCGTCTTCTGCGGCGAAGCACCGGGCGCCGACGAAGATCGCCAGGGCGAACCGTTCGTCGGGCGAGCCGGTCAACTGCTGACCGACATTATCGTCAAAGGCATGAAAATCCGCCGCGAGGACCTATATATCCTCAACATCCTGCGCTGCCGTCCGCCGGAAAACCGCAATCCGTTGCCCATCGAGGCCGCCAACTGCCGGGAATACCTCGATCGCCAGTTGGAAATCATTCAGCCCGAGTTCATCTGCTGCCTGGGGGCTGTCGCCGCGCAAAACTTGCTAGGCGTCGACACTCCCATCGGACAACTGCGAGGTCGCGTCCATGATCTCAACGGGATCAAGGTCGTTTGCACCTACCATCCGGCCTATCTGTTGCGCAATCCGCCCGCGAAAAAGTTCGTCTGGGACGACATCCAGATGCTGATGGCCGAGATGAAGAAGAAGTGACACGACCGGTCGCGATCAATGGATCATGACCAGTTGCACGAGCTCCGCCAGCGATTTCGCGCCCATCTTCTTCATCAACTTCGCCCGCCGGTCTTCGACCGTTCGAGTGCTTAGATTGAGCTTCGTGGCAATCTCTTTGTTCATCATGCCTTCGAGAATCAAGTTGAGCACTTCACGTTCGCCGTGCGACAGTCGGGCGAGGCGTTCCTCGGCGCGCCGGCGTCGCGCCTGCCGGTGCCGCGTCCGCTGGTCGATCTCCAGCGCCTGCCGAATGCTGTCCCAAAGCGCCTGCTCCTGGACCGGCTTCTGAAGAAAATTGACCGCCCCCATCTGCATGGCCTCAACCGCCATCGGGACATTGCCATGACCGGTCACGAAAATCACCGGCAGCGAGACCTTGTCCTTCAGCAACTTGCGGTGCAATTCCAGCCCGCTCATCTCGGGCATCGCGACGTCGAGCACCAGACAGCCCGGCTGGCTTTTGTAGTCGAGCAGAAACTCGGCGGCCGAGTGGTAGGTCTTCACTCGTGGATAGACGACACGCACCAGCGACGCCAGCGCCCGAAGCGCCGCCGCATCATCGTCCACCAGAAAAACCGTTGCTTCTTCGTTCAATTGGCACCCGTTCGCGACAATCTTGGCCGTTGACCTAGTTGCTGCATCTTCGGTCTACCACACATTAACTTTAGGTTGCAACGGCTATTCCCCCCTTTTGAACGTGGGTATCCACATGCCAGCGGGGAAAAAATCGCATTACACTAGGAAAGTGGCGTCCTTTTTGCGGGTGCATGGGCCCACGAGAAGCGTGTTTTGCGCGAAAGCGCCGATTTTTGGGACTTCTAGCCCCCACCTTTTTTTCTATTGAGCATGCAGGACCGTCTGGTCATAATGGGTCGGGTCACGCCAACACAGGAGGGTTTCATGTCGTCGATCAAACGGATTCTCGTCACGGGCGGAGCCGGTTTTCTCGGTTCGCATCTCTGCGAGCGATTGCTCGCCCAGGGACACGACGTCATCTGCCTCGACAACTTCTTCACGAGCCAGAAGTCGAACGTCGCCGAACTGCTTGCGCAACCGAATTTCGAGTTGATCCGGCACGACATCACGCTTCCGATCTTCCTCGAGGTCGACGAGGGCTACAATCTCGCGGGTCCTGCCGCCCCGGGCCATTACCAATACAATCCGATCAAGACGATGAAGACCTCGGTCATGGGCGCAATCAACGTGCTAGGGATGGCCAAACGATGCCGAGCCAAGGTGTTGCAGGCATCGACCAGCGAGGTCTACGGCGATCCCGACATCCATCCGCAACCGGAACACTACCGCGGCACCGTCAATTGCATCGGACCGCGAGCCTGCTACGACGAAGGCAAGCGAGCGGCCGAGACGCTCTTCATGGACTACCACCGGCAGAATCATCTGAACGTTCGCGTCGTTCGCATCTTCAACACCTACGGGCCGAGAATGCACCCCTTCGACGGGCGCGTCGTGTCGAATTTCATCCGGCAGGCGCTGGCCGGCGACGACATCACGATCTTCGGCGACGGATCGCAGACTCGATCGTTCTGCTATCGCGACGATCTCATCGAGGGAATCCTCCGCATGATGAACGGTCCGGACGATTTCATTGGACCGGTGAATCTCGGCAATCCCGAAGAATTCACCATGCTGGAATTGGCCGAGTTGGTTCTCGAATTGACCGGTTCACGGTCGAAACTCGTATACCATCCACTGCCGATCGACGACCCCACGCAGCGCCAGCCCGATATCACGCTGGCCAAAAAACATCTCCAGTGGAGCCCGACCGTTCGCCTGAGGGACGGCCTGCTCAAGACCATCGAGTGGTTCCGCTCGATCGACCTGAACCACTACCGCCCGCCGACACCAAATTACTAGTGGTCTGTCAATCATGGGTTGATGAGTTCGGGTGCCATGCCCACGCTTGTCGTGGGCATGAAAGTGTAGCGAACATGCTTGCTGTCTCGCTTCGCTCGCTTAGCAAGCATGGCACCCGCTATACATGTCGCCCACTTTCCGCACATCTGGTTTTGATTTTCTTTGAATTACCGAACGCTGAAAAATTAACGACCGTAGTCCTTGGCTGATACTCCCAACAAC
>JAEWUR010000201.1 GCA_023397045.1 Planctomycetota bacterium | reverse complement strand
CACCCTAACCCTCTCCCGGAGGGAGAGGGGACTTTTTGACTTTTCCCCAATCCTATCTCAGAGGAAGAGGGGAATTTTTAAATTTTCACCCGCCCTATCTCAGAGGGAGAGGGGGCTTTTGACGTCGGAGGATCAAGCGAAGACGGGTTTTTTGGCTTGGTTCCATTGGTCGCGGAGGAAGGCGAGCGACTTGGGGATTTCGACCATTCCATCGCCGCGGACGCCGCACTCGAAGCTACAGTAGTTCTGATAGCCGATCCACTTCAGGCCGCGGAAGCCGTCGACGAATTGGCGCTCGTCTTGGCCGGGCAAGACGCGGATGCGCGAGGCGAGGTGGACGTGTTGGACGTAAGGGCCGCCGGAGATGAACGCGCCCATGTCGCTCGGTTCTTCGATGCACATATGGTAGAAGTCGCCCATGACGGCCAGGCCGGGGTTGTTGCAGTCGCGAACGATCGAGGCGGCGTCGGCCACTTGGCGGAGGAAATAGGCCTCTTTCCGATTGAGCGGTTCGAGGATTAGCCGTGTGCCGGCCTTTTGGGCGTGTTCGCCGAGCAGCGGCAGTTTGTCGAGGAGGATCTCGCGGATCTCCTGGTTGGTCAGTTTGGTTTGACCGTTGAACGCCGGTACGACGATGACGCCGGTCGATCCGACTTCGCCGGCCGAGTCTAGCGCCCGTTTGATTTCTTCAAAGGCGGGTCCGCGTTTTTCGACGTCTTCGGAGACGATTCGTCCGTCGGCGCAGCCTGCCGCACCGCAGACGGCGCTGATCTTGAGATTGGTTTTTTTGAGGGCGTCCTGATATTTCTTTTCGTTGCCGACGACGTCGCCGGGCAGTTCGACGGCGTCGAAGCCCCACTGTTCCATGAGCGCCAGTTTCTTATCGAGGTCGTCGCCGGGGATGACGGCCAACTGGCTGGAGAGTTTCAGTTGGGCCTCGGGCTGGGTTTTCGGGTTCTCGGCGCGAGCGACATGGGCGAGCGTGGCTGCACCGGCGGCAAGCGTCGCACTGCTGAGCAAGAATCCGCGTCGTGAAAAACTCATGGGGTGTCTCCCGGCAATGGTTGGCCGAAGTGGGTGTGGATGGATCGAACAGGTTGGCGTCCAGGACCCGCCGCGACGGGGTGGTCGTTTGTGGAAATTGCGACCGCCGATCGTGGGCGGATTTGGGGTCAGTCGCTACGGTAGATCATATACCGGCGGCTCGGCAGACGCAAGCATTGCTGTGAACCGAAAGAGGGGGGCTTATTGGGACGGCTTGCCGGTGTTTGCGGGGCATGATATACTGTAGGGCTCGCCACATTGAGCGGGGGATAAAACATGGAATTGACAAAACTACGCAACATCGGAATTTCGGCCCACATCGACTCGGGCAAGACCACGCTCAGCGAGCGCATTTTGTTCTATGCCGGTCGCATTCATCGCATTCAGGAGGTCCACGGCGACGGCGCCGGCGCCACGATGGACCACATGGAGCTTGAAAAAGAGCGCGGGATCACGATCACGAGCGCCGCGACGCAGGTCGAATGGGAAGATTCGCGCATCAACCTGATCGACACGCCGGGCCACGTCGACTTTACGGTCGAAGTGGAGCGCAGCCTGCGCGTTTTGGACGGGGCCGTGCTGGTGCTTTGTGCCGTCGGCGGGGTTCAGGCGCAATCGCTGACGATCGACCGCCAGATGCGGCGCTATCATGTGCCGAGGCTTGCGTTCATCAACAAGATGGATCGCACGGGCGCCAACCCGCAGAAGGTTGTCGAGCAGCTTCGGGCCAAGCTGAGTTGCGACGCGGTGTTGATTCAGCTTCCGATCGGACGCGAGGCGTCGTTCGAGGGCGTTGTCGACTTGGTGACGCAGAAGGCGTATTATTTTGACGGCACGAATGGCGAAAAGATTCGCGAAGAGTCGATTCCGGCCGAGATGGCCGAGGAGGCCCATGCCGCGCGGCAGCACCTGCTCGAGTCGCTTTCGATGTACAGCGACGAGTTGATGGAGATTTTGCTGGCCGAGAAGGAAGTGCCCGATCAGTTGATTTATGACGTGATGCGCGCGGCGGTGGCCGAGTTGGAGTTTACGCCGGTGCTGGTCGGCTCGGCGTATCGGAACAAGGGCGTTCAGCCGCTGTTGGATGCGGTGGTGCGGCTGTTGCCGTCGCCGTTGGATTGCGAGACGAATGCGTTTTCGAAGGATTCGGAGGGTCAGACGCAGGAGATTCAGTTGAAGCCCGATCCGAAGTTGCCCACCGTGGCGATGGCCTTCAAGATCGTGGAGGACACCTACGGCACGCTGACGTTTATGCGGGTGTATCAGGGCAGTTTTGCGAAGGGCGGGACGTTTTTCAATCAGCGGACCGGGCGTAAGGAACGATTCAGCCGCATCATGCGGATGCACGCGGACCAGCGCGAGGAGATTGACCTGGCCGAGGCCGGCGACATCGTGGCCGTGTTGGGCGTCGATTGCGCCAGCGGCGACACGTATTGTTCGCAGGCGTCCTACTGCACGCTTCAGAACATGTTCGTTCCGGAGCCGGTGATTCGGATGGCGATTGCCCCGATGACGCGCGATGGAGCCGATCGGCTCAGCAAGGCGTTGCATCGATTCCGCCGCGAAGACCCGACGCTGAACGTGTCGACGGATGAAGAGACGGGCGAGACGATCATCGCGGGCATGGGCGAGTTGCATTTGGACGTCTATGTCGAGCGGATTCGGCGAGAATACAACGTGGCGGTGGAAGTCAGCCCGCCGAAGGTGAACTATCGCGAGGCGCCGACGCAGGCGGCCGCGTTCAACACGAAGCATCGCAAGCAGACCGGCGGTTCGGGCCAATACGCGCACATCGTCGGCCGGTTGGACGTGCTGCCGGAGGACGCGGAGGAGAACTTCCTGTTCGAGGAACACGTCGTCGGGGGCCGCATTCCCAAGCAATACATTCCGGCCGTCGAAAAAGGCTTCCGGTCGATGTTGGCGAAGGGTCCGATCGCGAAATATCCCGTGGTTGGGCTGGCCGTTTATCTTGAGGACGGTTCGTATCACGAGGTCGACAGTTCGGACCTTGCGTTCCAGGTCTGCGCTCAGACAACGATGCGAGAGGCGTTCTCGAAGACGAAGCCCGTCTTGCTCGAACCGGTCATGAAGGTCGAGATCGAGTGTCCGAGCCAGTTCCAGGGCTCGGTGGTCGGCAACCTGACGTCGCGGCGCGGCATTGTGATGTCGACCGAAGTCCACGGCGCCGACACGCGAATCGAAGGCGAAGTGCCGTTGGCCGAGACGTTCGGCTATTCGACCGACCTGCGCAGCATGACGCAGGGGCAAGGGACGTTTTCGCTCGAGTTCGCCCGCTACAAACGGCTGCCTCGCAGTCTTGAAGAAGAGGTCATTGCGGAGCGGAATAAGAAGCCGTCGATGGCGACCGTGTGATATGGCCATCTGCCATTGTTATCGATGTAGGTTATGCTTTGGTCAAACCAATTGACGGCCAAGCGTTATGCTGAAGCATAACCTACGGGGGTGTCGCCCAGCGGGCGCGGCGGCATTTCGTGCTCGTCGTCTTGACACAACGCGCGGCGTGCTTCGTGGACGTCGCGCGTATCGCAGGTGACCCGGCCATCGTGCAGAACCAACCACCGGCTCGCATGGCTGGCGACTTGTTGGTCGTGGGTGACGAGGATGATCGTGATGTTGCCCGAGCGGTTGAGTTCGTGCAGGATCTCGATCACTTCCTTGCTGGTACGCGAATCGAGATTGCCGGTGGGTTCGTCGGCCATCAGGATCGAGGGCTCGTTGGCCATTGCCCTGGCGATGGCGACGCGTTGTTGCTGCCCGCCGGAGAGTTGGCCGGGGTGATGGCCCATGCGATCGTTCAGGCCGACGCGATTGAGTAGCTCGGTGGCGCGGCGATGGCGCTGGCGGCTGGACAGACCGCGGGCGTAGAGCATCGGCAGTTCGACGTTCTCCAACGCACTGGTGCGGTTGAGCAGGTTGAAGTTCTGG
>JAEWUR010000160.1 GCA_023397045.1 Planctomycetota bacterium | reverse complement strand
CAAGGCAAGGGGCCTTGGCTTTTCGCGTCTTAACCCAAAGTACCCTTTTGTTGGATACTTCGGCTTGAAGTGGTGAGGGCCCTACCGTTTTCGAGTTGATCATGCTGGAGCCAACCGTGGCAACGCCCTCACGTTTGATATGGTCATGGTTAGTCTCCGCGAGACGCCGTTTTTTTCGAAGTGGATTTGGCCATCGAGACTAACATTCCATCGCGACTTTTGTGGACTTTGCGGCTTCGCACAGTCTCTTTCGCCAGTAGTTCGGGTTTCTGCAAATCTCGTCCATGAACCGACACGCCATGTCGCTCGGTGTCGTTTCGGCTTCCCATTTTTGAACGGTCTTAACCGAGACGCCAAGCAATTGAGCAAAGACGCCTTGGCTTACATTCAACAGCCTGCGGACATCCTTAACCTGTTTTGCCGTGTATGACTGCGGCTCTAGATCGAGCACCACACGGCGAACCGTGTACTTTTTTTCGATTTTGTCACCGGCTTTCAAGCTATCGCGAAACCCTTCAAGCCCGGCGATCAAATCGCGTTCAACATCACTGACTTTGTTTTTTGCTTTAGCCATTGCCGACCGTCTCCTTGTGACGCTAGCGAGAATATATTTTGTGCAGCTCTTGCTCGATTTCCGCAATCAGCTTATTGATGTACTTTTTTCCGCCATCTGAAATGGCGCCGATTTCGTTTTTCCCGTAGACCAAACAAAGCAAGACCGTGGCGAACTGCTCAAAGTACACATAGAGCACTCTCGTTGCTCCACTTTTGCCCGTTTCCCATCGCACAGGAGCGAAACGGAGTTTTCGCAGCCCGCTGGTGCCAACAATTACCCTTGCCGCCGTCGGCGCGGTCATGATCGTAATTTGCAAGGCCGTCAAATCATCTTCGTCATCCAGGCCAAGCTTTTCCCATCGTGCCGTAAAAATCGGAAGCTCAATAAAATCGAGCAAATCTTCCGGTTTCAGGCTGGCTGGATATTGGAGAGTTACACGCTTGCGGGATGTACCTTTACGACGATCGTCTGGCTTCCTGCTCTGTTTTTTCATCGCATCCTCGTTGCAGTCGCATTGCTGGATTATATCGACGCAAACGCTGCTCTTCCTTGAGGAACTATACTATCTATTAGTACATTTGTCAATAGGCGTCTTTTGCCATGAGGAACGGGAAAACGGGACAAGCAAGCGGCATTTATTTTGCCGAAATCCCAACATTTCGAGAAGCCACCCACTGGAAGGGCGCTAGGTGTAACCCGAACACTATTCGAATATACCGAGCCGGATCGGGAGAAATGGGGTTGCAAGCATCGTTCCGTCGGCGAGTTGAACCGTGCTCGGATAGCCCGTGTCGATGTCGAGTGAGTCCCAGCCCAACAGCACGCGATTTGCATCCGGCCAGGTTTGTCCCAGGTCGTCGCTCAGCGCGATGCCGAAGGGCCATTGGTTCGGTTGGAGGAGTTTCCATGTTCGAACCCAGGTAAGGCCCTTGTCGTCGGACTCACTCAACAGCAAACCGGCATCGTTCTGGCCTTCCATCCGGGAAAAGGCCATCAGGCGGCTGTCGGGCAACTCGATCACTTGCGTTTCATCGTGGCCGGGCATGGCACGGAAATCGCCCCATGTGCGGCCGTTGTCGGTTGAACGAAGCAGGCCGGTTCCGTTGCTCGGCACTTTGTAATTAAAAAAATCAATGGAAGTCCATCGAAGCCAATTCTTCTTTTTTATTCAGGATCGGTTTGAAATCGTCCTTCCAGCGTTTCGCCGGCTTTCAAGGAAACCCGCCAGTGGTCGCCCTCCTTCTCGACCTCCGAGCGATTCCATTGCGGCTGACGGCCCCCGAAATTGTCGCGAATCTTCACATAACCATCCTGGGAGGCTGATACTTTCAGCCATTCTGTCGCACCATTCTGACGACGGGCTGAGACTCGGTATCCTCCTTCGGCCCGCAGATCTTCGAACGACGCGTCGCGCCATCGTTCAGGTACGGCTGGGAATACCCGGATGACACCGGCCCAACTTTGGAGCAACATTTCGTGAACCGCCTGCGAGGCCAGGAAATTGCCTTCAAGCGTGAAGGGGCGATAGTGGAAGTTCGAATAGCCGGCCTTCAACTGATCGCCGTTGGCGTGGAATCCATTGCGGAGAATGAACGCCTTTTCATAAATATCGAGGTTCTTGATGGCCGCCTCGGCGTTGCCCACGCGAGCCTGCAAGCAAGCCATCCATGAGAAGCTGTAACCGCACCAATACGAAGTGCCCAATTCGTCGTATTGCCGGCAAGAAGCATCGATGACGGTCCGGTCCTGATTGGAACCGTCTGTGTTGAGCAATCCAAACGGATGGATCGACATGGTGTGGGCGAAATGGCGGTGCGATTCCATCAGTGGCTCTCCGGGACACAACAGCAGGCGATGCGTTTCCGGATCGAACGCTCGGTCGCCGAGTCCTGCGTAGGCCGCACGCCATTTCGAGGCGTCTTCTTCATACCGCAGCGTATTGGCCATATCGGCAAGCGCCGCGAAGAGCGCCGCCATGCAGTCGTGATCGTAATTGCTGTTGGGTCGCAGCCAGGCTTCGAGCCGATTGTCATGAATCTCGGGTGACGAGGACAGCGGCAGCTTCAAAATGCCGTGGGCGTCCGGTTTCAACAGGTGCAATAAGCATTGCCCGATCTCCGAACACCACGGATACGCCCGCTCGCGCAGGAACATCGTGTCGGCCGTGTACAGCCAATGTTGATAGAACAAATATCCAAGCCAGGCGGCGTTGGTCGGTTGCATCGAGTACATCGCCCAGCCTCCCAACGGTTTGCCGTCGAGCATCATAACCCCCGGTACGGCGGCGCCGGGGGCCTCATAGAACTTCTGAGCGAATTCTCGGAATTCGGGCAGAAGGCTCCAAAGGAATTCGAGAAAACAGCGGCCTTCGTCAAACCGGCCGGCCGTTTGATAGGCGGCATAGGTCATTTGCGTGTTCAGGTTGTGATGGTAATCGCCTTTCCAAGGCGGGAGGCCGCCGTTGTCGGCCGTCCAGACACCTTGCAACGGAATCGGCGGCGCGCCGAGACGCGAAGCGGCGCCGTAAAAGTACTGCACGAGGTAGTAATGACGCAGATGGTGGAGATCGGGGATGTCGATGCGAGACTGCTTCCAGAAATCGCGCCACCAAGCCAGGTGCGGCGCGAGATTGGCATCGTAACCCTGTTTCAATGCGGCCGATGTGCAGGCACGGGCTTCGGCAACCGGATCTTTGCCATTTTCATTGGTACAGATCGTCACGGCCAGCAGCGTTTCCGCGTCGAGCCGTCGCGATTCAACGCAGACGCAATAGACAAGCCCACCGGCGGCCTGCTGCACGTACCATTGTGTGTCGCCTTCTTTACCGATCTGAGCTTTGGGATATCCCAGCGCATCGACCGTACCGCCGCTGCTCGGACCGGTCTCGACGCTGTGTTGTGCATGAAAGACATCCATCGGGCTCAGCAGCCGAACTTCCTTCGGTTCAGGTCCGGGGATACGAATCAGGGCCACGGGCGCGACGGCGCTAAAAAAGACCTCGCAATCACCCTTTGGCAACGCTGCGCGGCCAACCGCATGGGCGAGGTCGAGTGAGAAGCCGTTGACCTGTTGCGACGGGTCTAACACGATTTCCAGCCTCCCACCGGGCAGTTTTGTCGGCCAAGGCGCGTCGTATGGTTTGTCGAAACGGCGGATCAACTCATCTTGGTTCCGCGTCGCAACGAGCTTCTCCACCGTTTCCCATGTGCAATCATCGTTGTTGAATTCCTCCTGCGTTCGCAGGTCCCAGAGATCGCCGCGATCAAGCGAGAGACGAATGGTGTCGCTGCCTCCCCAAAGCAACCCGCCGAGCAATCCATTGCCGAGTGGAACGGCCTCGTCCCATGTGTCGATGGGAGCGGCCAGCCGCACATGCAGCGACTCTCCCGGCAAAAATGGATCGGACGTACAACTTGCCTCGCCACCCGCCCGGCAGAGCCCGGCGGTGGCCATCCATACGATTGTCAAGGAGAGCGACACTTTATTTCGCATAATTGCCTTTCGGAAGTTTTCAAGAAGGAAGAACACGGCACACATGGGGAGAATTGCCCGAGAGAACATTCTAGTGCTACCGCGCAGGTGATTTCTCTAGTATAAAATCGCAGACGCGATCGGTCGGAGCAATGTCACGAAATAATATTGTCTTCTCGTTGTAGCACGCAGGCAAGGTCTGTTCTTGTACGTCGATTAGGGGGTTGCTCGGATTCCCTTGATAATGTTTCTGGCCGATAACCTTGAATCCCTTGATCTTCACTTGCTTGCTTCCCGGAAACACCTTCACCGAGTACTTGCCTTGTGAAATCAGTGTGGCGGCCGTGGGGCCTTGCCCGTCGACTGGCAGGAACACGATGCTTCCCTTCGCGAGCGGATGTCCTTCGTAGGTGACTGTGCCGCTGATTTCGCGTGGTCCATTGTTTGAACCACAACCGGCCAGGCACAGCATCAGCCCCAGGCTGCAAGCGACGGCAGATCGCATATTGCGAATCATCATCATTGTGCTCCTAATACTCACCGCCGCCAAGCGGTTCGTCGCCCTGCATCGAGCTGAGCGCCCGCCATGCATCGACCGCAATGGAATCCGAGATGAAATGCACCGACCCGTCCCCGAAGACGGTGGAAACACCGCCCGGATGTTTGCTTCGGGCGGAAACGTAGACGTCAGCGCTGCCCCAGTCCACAATATCACAGGGCCCTGGCAAATCGGGAGGGGTTGGACAGTTGGTCATCGTGTCGATACCGGAATTCGGCGTGTAGAGCGTCATAAACTGGGCGCACCCATGATCGTTGTTGAAAAAGTCGCCGCGAAGATCGAAGTCTTCGTCTCGAAGGGCCTGAATTACTTCGCTCATGAAGATGGTGTTCGAGAGACCATCGCGGACATCGGCCACTGTCGCTTGCCAATTCGCGCCGAAGGGGCCTTTCTTGAAGTCGTCTGCCGGCTCGGTTTGTGTGAAGTCGCAGTAGCCCCAATTCAATACGTAGTTGCCGCGGGAGCGTGGGAGGTTATCCGCAAGCCACTTCCCACCGGGCCGGTCGCTGGGACAGAAATAGACCGGTACGGCCTCGTTTACCCACGGCCTGTTCTGCGTCGCATAGAACGTATAGTCAAAGTCATATTGCCCATAGAGGTTCGCCTCTTCCATAAAACTCCACAGCGCAAGGACAAAGGTTTGTCGACGGTATTCCCCGGTCGGACCGCAGAGACCGGCGGCATTGTAGGAGCCGGGGCCCATCGAGCCGTAGAGTATGCCGAACGGATACACCTGATGGGTGCTTTCGTAGTTCGCCATAGCCAAGCCCCACTGTTTGAGGTTGTTGGCACATTGCATTCGTCGCGCCGCCTCGCGGGCCGCTTGGATGGCCGGCAGCAATAGAGCGATCAATATGCCGATGATCGTGATGACGACCAAAAGTTCCACGAGGGTAAAACCACGGTATAACCGTTTTATGATTTGTGGTGAATGACCGCGGACACGCGCATCAAGCTTGTTCACCATGGTCCCGTCCTCCTCGTATATCTGCAATTATGCATCATATCTCATTCCAAGTCTAGTTCGCCTTCGCCACCAGAGTATTAGTCCGGCAGCAGCCATACCGACCATGCTCACGGACGTGTTGGGTTCGGGAATTGGAGTAATCATTACATTGTCGAATAGTGACGCATTCAAGGTGCTTGCCTCGAACGTAATGTAATTGCTTCCGGTAAACCACGTGAAATCGTAGTAATATTCGCCCAAGCCGCCGATGGCCAGACTATGGCCGTTCACATCGACCCAGACGCGGCCCGACTCTCCGATGCCGAACGAGTCGGTCGCCACCGTAATCTTCACATGATAGAATCCGCCGTCGGGACTCGTGTCGAAAACACCTGTTCCCAATCGGTTGTTTCCGTCCGCATAGACTTCGAAGACCCCGTTGTCGCGCAGCATGAGAGAGAACGGTTTTCCGGCTCCTGGGTTTCCGTTATTGCTTGCGCGATGCGCCCCCGCTGCTTCGTCCTTGTTCCAACCGAAGGACACAGCGGTATAGGCTGTGTCGTTGCTGCCGTTGCTGTCTGCGACGGGGTCGACGTCATATTCAATGACAAATCCACCCGCTTCTCGGATTACCGTGTCGACAAAATCGTGATTGGGCGAAAAGCATGCGCTATCTGTCCCTGAAAGTTCCACGGCCAGCCCCGCCGAGATGCGCGCACTGCCGTGGGTCAGATAATCGAGCGTGTCGACGGTGCCTCGTTGACGATAGGGAGCATCCGTCGCCTGGTTCAGGTCTATCCCGGCTAACGTATTGAAGTTGTCGTGGAATAGCGTCTGGTTGGATGCCCAATGACGCACGACGGACTCGAACACATACTGGCCGGAACCGACGGAAAACACCGCGCGATCGCCAACCATGCGCTGGAAGGCGACCTGCCCCGCTGCTCCGAAGGATTGACCGTCGATGAGCACCTGTGGAATCTGTCCCAGGTCGGAGGCAGGAACATAGATCGAACCGATCGCACCGACGGGAATCGTGACTGCAAGCCGAAAATGCTCACCATCGCGTTGCCATTGACTGGCAATCAATCCGCGGACCGACTCGAACGTCCCATCTGCCCACGCAATGTCGCCTACGGGATTCGGCTGTATCTTGATCTTGTCGAATGCCACGCTGTCCTGTTCCTGGCCGATGCCCGCCAGATGCGTATAGAACCATTCTTCCGCTTGACCGAACATCATATGGTTCTGCGACTGCGATCGATCGGCATCCCAGGATTCGGGCAGGCTGGTGGCTCCTTGTGCGAGTTGGTAGCCGTAGCTCGGGGCCGTCGTCTGCGAAAACAGATCGTAGATCACATCCGAGCGGCCGGCGTCGGCAAGTACGCGCAACAGCCATGGATACCCAATGATGCCGGTCGAAATATGGTTGTCCCGCTGCCGGATATCTTGAATCAGGTTTTTCCGGACCGCCGATATTCGATCCTCATCGACCAGGCCGAACGCCAGCGCCATAGTGTTCGAAGTTTGACTGCCCGTGGCATATTGATTCGTATCGGCGTCAAAAAACGTGTTATTGAAAGACTGCCGCACCTGCTCGGCCAACGCGGTAAACCGACCGGCGTCTTCGCTATGCCCCAGCAGGGCAGCTATCTGGCCGAGCACTGTTAAGTCCTGGTAATACCAAGCGGTGGCGGTTAAAGGTACTGGAGTCAATTGAGGGAAAGCGCGGGGCGAGTCCGGTCCCCAATCGACCCAATCACCCAGTCCGTTCGAAAGGATGTGATTTTGTGCCTTGGCGCCCAGATACTCGACGTAGCGCTTCATCCCGTCGTAGTGGGATTCCAGGGTTCGCCGATCGCCGTGCCATTGGTACGCCTGCCAAGGTATTTGCACGAAATCGCTTCCCCATTCCACGGCGTCGCGGTAGGGTTGACCGAATACCGCGTATTCTGGCGCTGTGCTCGGCACCATTCCACTCGGCAATTGTGCGTCGGCCATGTCGCTGATCATTTTCGCGTATAGTTGCGGTGTCTCATAGTTGAACATGGTCGAGGGGAACATGTCGCGCGGCGTCGCTAGCCAACCGAGTTTCTCACGCGTTGGGCAATCGGTCCAGACGCTTTGCATGTTGCTCCTGATGGCAGAGTGGATCATGCTGTGTGTGCGATTGAATAGATCGTTGGAGCAGGAAAACGTTCCAATCGGTCGGGCGTCCGCGTTAATCCACTCTCCTTCGACACCCAAGAGCTGAGGTGCGTTGCCGGAACTGTTGGTCGATACCCCTTCCATCTGAAGATAGCGAAACCCATTGTAGGAAAACTGAGGGCTCCAGACCTCGGTGCCCGTTCCTTTCAAGGTGTATTCGAAATAGGTCGGTCCAAAATGTTCCCGTTGCTGCACGGAGCCGTTGGCGGCCAGCAGTTCCTCGGGCACGAGCCTGATTGTGGCGCCCGCCGGCCCGCTGACGGTCAACTTCGGCCGGCCGGAGAAGTTTTGTCCAAAATCCGCCACACATACGTTCGATTCCCGCCAGTCGAGCTTTACTGGCTGTAGGGTCTCGGTCACCCGACGCGGCTGGACGCTCTCGGCCGTCAGTTTTCCACCGGGGCCGCTGGTCACCGA
>JAEWUR010000138.1 GCA_023397045.1 Planctomycetota bacterium | reverse complement strand
GTGGCTGGAATTGGTCACCAAAAAGCAAGAAATCCCGTTGGACGCCTATCGGAGCGAGTTGGTTTGGCCCGTCGTCGCGCTGCGAAAGCTCGTCGGCGACACCGTCGAAGTCACCGACGAAGATTTGCATAAGGGATTTGAGTCGAACTTCGGTCCGCGGGTTCGCTGCTTGGCGATTGTTTTGAACAATCAGCGTCGGGCGCAGCAGGTTTTCGAGATGGCACGCAAGAACAACACGTCGAAGTATTTCGGCGAGTTGGCTTCGCAATATTCCGTCGAGCCGGGCAGCCAGGCCATGAACGGCGAGATTCCGCCCATCCGGAAGTTCGGCGGCCAGCCGCTCATCGAAGACGAAGCGTTCCAACTGAAGCCTGGCGAGATTTCCGGCATCATTCAGATGGGCGACAAGTTCATCATCCTTCGATGCGAGGGCCATACGAAGGCCGCGGACATCGATTTCTCGTCGGTCAAGCAGGATATCTATGAGGACATCCACGACAAGAAGCTTCAACGGGCGATGACCGCCAAGTTCGAAGCCCTTCAGGAAGCGGCCGTCGTCGACAACTACCTGGCCGGCACCAGCCATTCGCCCAAGGACAAGCTGAACAAGGGGAAGTCGCTGCCCGAGCTGCCTACTCTTGAGCAAGTCCCGGCCGAATAGACGCCGATCGCTTTAGAGACCGGCGAATTCCATTTCGATCGGGCCGTTGAGGCTGTCGGCCAGTTTGCCGAGCGCTTCGGTCTCGATCTGGCGAACGCGCTCGCGCGTCAAGCCGAGCGTTTCGCCGATCTCCTTCAGCGTTCGCGGCTCGTTGTTTTCCAGGCCGAAACGCATCCGAAGGACCGTCGCCTCGCGCGGGTCCATCACGTCGAGTTGCCGCATCACGTGAACGAGGTTGTCGTTCTCGACCATCTCTTCGTCGGGCGTTCGGACGCGCTCGTCCATCACCATTTCGCCCAACGACCATCCGGCCTCGGCCTGATCGGTCTGCGGCGTCAGGTTGTAGATGCGGATCGCCTTCTTGATGATCGGCAGCTTTTTGCGCGGCAGGCCCAAGACGCGGCCGATTTCCTCGGGCGTGGGCGTGCGGCCGAGTTCTTCGGCCAATCGGGTGCTCGCCCTGCGCCATTTCGAGAGCAGTTCGACCATGTAGGCCGGGATGCGGATCGTCTTGGCCGTGTTGATCAACGCGCGCTTGATCGACTGCTTGATCCAATAGCTGGCGTAGGTGGAGAATCGGGTGCCGATGCCCGGATCGAATCCCTCGACCGCTCGCAGCAATCCGAGATTGCCTTCCTCGATCAGGTCTTGCAGGCTCAACCCCTTGCCGGTGTATCCGCGTGCGATGTTGACCACGAGGCGCAAATTGGCGCGGACCATGCGGTCGCGGGCTTGCGTATCGCCCGCGCCGATGGCTACGGCCAGTTGGTGTTCGTCGTTGGCCGACAGCAGCGACGTCTCGTTGATCTCGCGCAAATAGGTCTCCAACGGCGATTGGACGGAGGGGGCCTGGCGGCGACGGGTGGTTTTGGGCATAGTGGTCGATACCTTCAGCGGGACGGATTTCGATCAGTCAAACACAACTATCGGCGGCGACTGGGGGCTTTCTGCAACGATCAGGCGACGCGACGAACTGGGGCGAATGTGCCCAGTATTCGGACCGTGACGAATAAATGGAACCCTCCGAAAACGATGGCCAAACATGCTGTCTTTTCCGACGCGGCCCAGCGGTCTGTCAGGTTCAAGTCTTCGAATTGACAGATGATAGTAACCCGAAGCGTAAGCGAGGCTGTCCCTCGCTTACGCTTCGGGTTACTATTCTGACGCACGCGCCCATTCTCTTGTTTCCGATTCCAGACGGAGTCTTTCTCGTAAAAAATCTGCGGGAGCGTTGAAATAGCTACGATCGGACCGATCGGCGCAATCGTCGAGATCGTCTCGACCGGCAAGAAACCGCCGCCAGCCCCCCTTGCAGGCTCTTTCGCGGTGTGTGATCCTGAAGGGTTCTACTGATTTCTGGCGGAAGGAGGCGGAAGAATGCACAATCCACTGTTGCTGCCCGAATTGCGCGAGATGTTGGCGACCCAGGACGAGAAGGGATTGGCCGACGTCCTGACCGAACTGCATCCCGCCACGATCGCCGATTTTTCGGAAGGCCTCTCGGCCGACGAAACGTGGCAACTGCTGGGCTATGCGCCGGTCGAGCGGCAGGCCGAGGTCTTTTCGTTCTTCCCGCTCGACAAACAGGTCGAGATGACCACCGGCGCCGACCGCGACCGGATGTCGAAGCTGCTCGAAGCGATGTCGCCCGACGATCGGGTCGACCTGCTAAAAGAAGTCGAGCCGGAGGTGGTCGAAAGCCTGATCCCGATGCTGACCAAGGCGGAGCGGCAGGACGTCCGCACCCTGCTTTCATATCCCGAGGGCAGCGTTGGCGCGGTGATGACAACCGAGTTTGCCTCGGTTCCGGCCGACATCACGGTGTCGGGCGCCATCGCCATGCTGCGTCAACAGGCTCCATCGCGCGAGACGATCTATTACGTCTACGTGCTCGACGACGCGCATCACCTGATGGGATTCGTCTCGCTGCGCGATCTGATCCTGGCCGAGCCGAGTGCCACGATTGCCGACATCATGCAGCGCGACGTGATTGCCGTCCGCGCCAACCAGGATCAGGAGGAGGTTGCCCGGGAGTTGGCCAAGTACGACTTCCTGGCATTGCCGGTGGTGGACGATCAGCACCACCTGATCGGCATTGTGACGCACGACGACGTGCTCGACGTCATGATCGAAGAGGCCACCGAAGACGCCGAACAGATGGCGGGCGTGGTGCCGATCGGCGAGGATTATCTCGTTGCCCCGTTCTTCACGGTCTGGCGAAAGCGCGCGGCATGGCTGTCGTGCCTGTTCATCGCCGAGTTGTTCACGTTCTCGGCGATGGCCTATTTCGAATATGAGATTGTCGCGATCTTCGCGCTCAGTCTGTTCGTGCCGCTTTGCATTTCGACCGGCGGCAATTCGGGCTCGCAGGCGGCAACGCTGATTACTCGGGCGCTGGCCCTCGGACACGTCACACCGCGCGACTGGTGGAGGGCACTGCGCCACGAACTGACGATCGGCGTTGCCCTAGGGCTCACGCTCGGCGCGATCGGGTTCCTGCGAGTCTGTTTGACGCCCCAATCGGTGCTCGGCAGCGTCGACCGGTGGACGATGGCGATCGTCATTTCGCAGGCCGTGGCGTCGATCTGCCTCTGGGGCACCCTGATCGGTGCGATGCTGCCGCTGGTTTTCAAACGCATCGGTTTCGATCCCGGCTACGCATCGAGCCCCTTCGTCGCGACGTTCGTCGACGTGACCGGCATCGTCCTCTACTTCTCGATCGCCAAGTTCTATCTGTTCTAATCTGGTCCCCCCTCCCTTTGGGCGAGGGTGAGGGTCAATACCGTTGAAACAAGTTGCGACTATTTGAACGGTTTTGGGGTTAGGGTGAGGGCGAGCCTGCCGCAGGGGCCTTTTCTGCCCGCGCCAATGGTCGCCAAGCACGCA
>JAEWUR010000121.1 GCA_023397045.1 Planctomycetota bacterium | reverse complement strand
AACCGGAGCGGCGGAAGCGTTCAAGAAGCAAAAAGTTTTTTTAAGCTGGCCGATGACGACCTGCTCGTGATTTGCGACGACCTGAACTTGCCCGTCGGCAAGTTGCGGTTTCGCGCAAGCGGATCGTCCGGAGGCCAAAAGGGGTTGGAAGACATCATCGCGCGATTGGCGACGGAGGAATTCCCTCGGCTTCGCATCGGGGTCGGCGCCGCCCCGCCCGGCTGGGCATGGGCCGACTACGTGTTGGGCCGCTTTCCACCGGAGGATTTGCCCGCCGTCGAACGTGCGGTCGCCTCGGCCGCCCTGGCCGTGGTCGATTGGGCTCGCAAGGGCACCGAATTCTGCATGAATCAATATAATTGACGAACTGTATCTTGGAGGAGTCGTACATTGGCCGCGAACGTTTATGAAGGAATGTTCATCCTGGACTCGAACCACTTCGGTCGTGACGCCGAAGGCACCTCGGCCCAGGTACCCACGATGATCGAAAAACTGGGCGGCGAGATGCTCGTCAGCCGTCTCTGGGAAGAGCGGCGGCTTGCCTTCCCCATCAAGGGACATCGCCGCGGCACCTACTGGCTCACCTATTTCCGCCTCGATAGCGAAAAACTCGGCGACTTGAAACGCCAGTGCCAGATCACCGACGACATCGTCCGCGTCCTCTTCCTCAAGGTCGAGCCGCGAATCGTCGACGCACTGGTTGCCCACGCGTTGTCCGCTCCCGTCGTAACACACGCCGACGACGACCGTTCCCGCAATGACGACCAGGAAGAGGAAGTTGTCCCGGTCGTTGACGCCGTCGACGGCCCCACCGAATCCGACGACGAGTAGCAACGGGAGAGCGTCATGGCAAGCTTCAACCGCGTCATCCTGCTTGGCAACCTGACTCGCGATCCCGAATTGCGCTATCTGCCCAGCGGCATGGCGGTTGTCGATATCGGCCTGGCAGTCAACGACCGCCGCAAAAGCTCCAACGGAGAATGGATCGATGAGACGACCTTCGTCGATATCACTCTCTGGGGACGAACCGCCGAAATCGCCGGCGAATACCTTTCAAAAGGCTCCCCCGTGCTGATCGAAGGCCGACTCAAGCTCGATAGCTGGGAAACACAAGACGGACAAAAACGATCCAAGCTCAAAGTCATCGGCGATCGGATGCAACTGCTCGGCAGTCGCGGCCAAGGCGGTTCGGAAGGCGGCGGCCAACGTCCCCCGGCCCGGCAGCAATCCGGCTCCAGAAACGCCTACAGCCAACCCTCGCCGCCCGACGACGTTCCGCCACCCGACGCCGGCGGCGACGAAATCCCATTTTAGAACAACCAAAAAAAGTCCCCTCTCCCTGCCGGGTGAAACAAATCAAAAAAGTCCCCTCTCCCGCCGGAGAGGAAAATTAAAAAAATCCCCGTCTCCCTATTGGGAGAGGGTTAGGGTGAGGGCCAACGCCCCCATAACCGAAACCACGACCTGCAATCGCGGCATCTGACTGCGGAGAAATCCATGCCCAATATGAAATCGAACAAAGTATCCATCCCACACCGGTCCAAACGACTGCCAAAAGGCCCGCACGGCATCGAACTCCTGCTGGTCCACTCGGTCGAACACCTCGGCCATCAAGGCGACGTCGTCCAAGTGCGACCGGGCTTCGCCAAGAACTACCTGCTGCCGCAAGGCCTGGCAACCCTCGCCACCGACCATCACAAACGCATGGTCGAAAAGCACCGCGCCCAGTTGGAAGCCATCGAAAACGCACGCCTAAGCAGCCTGCGCAACTTGGCCATCGAATTGGCCAAGCAGAGCATCACGATCGAGGCCAACGCCAACGACGAGGGACATCTCTACGGCTCCGTCGGTGCGCCGGAAGTCGCCAACGCCCTGAAACGCAATAATTTCCACATCGCCGCCGATCAGGTCCGACTGAAGGGCCCGTTGAAGGAACTCGGCCTCTATACGATCGACATCCACTTGGCCAACGAAATCAACGCCGAAGTGAAAATCTGGGTTGTCCCGTCGGTCGCCGAGGAAGGCGCCGCGGAAAACGCTTGATAGCGACGCGAAACTGACCAGAAAATTGATGGAACGCTAATTTCCGCTGATCTTCACTTATTAGTGCGGATTAGCGAAGATTAGCGTTCCTTTTTTGTCTTCACGTCCCTATCGTGCCGGGACCGCAGGGACGTAGGGTGGGCCGAGCGCAGCGAGTCCCACCACTTCCTGCGAATTAGCGAAGATTAGCGAAAATTAGCGTTCCTTTTTTGCCTTCACGTCCCTATCGTGCCGGGACCGCAACCCTTGAATCCCCCGTTATTGCATATCGTTCTGCATCAGCCGGAAATCCCGGATAACACCGGGGCGGTCGGCCGAACGTGCGTCGCGCTCGGCGCCAAGCTGTGGCTCGTCCGCCCATTGGGCTTCCAAGTCGACAACCGCCATCTGCGCCGCGCCGGCCTCGACTACTGGGAACACCTCGATTGGGAAGTCGTTGACGATTGGGCGTCGCTTCTCGCCCGGCTGCCGAATCCGCGACTCTGGCTATTCACCAAACACGCTTCCGAGTCGTATACCGACGCCCAGTTCTCGCAGGGCGACGTCATGGTCTTCGGCAGCGAATCGCAAGGCCTTCCCCCCAGCCTGCGCGACCAACACACCGATCGTTGCCTGAGAATCCCGATCGCCGCCGAGGCCCGAAGCCTCAACCTCTCGGTCAGCGTCGCCATTACCGCCTTCGAAGCCCGGCGTCAGATTCAGACCCGCAACAACTAGCCCGATTCAGAATCCATCCGCCTTTCGCGTCTCCCCTCGCCCAGGCAAAGCAATTCGGTCCCCGGCAGAATTCCCGACAATCCGTTCCCCCGCCCCTCGACACCGACCAACGTTATGCTAAAATACCATACATGACGCGGGGTGGAGCAGTCCGGTAGCTCGCGAGGCTCATAACCTCGAGGTCGCAGGTTCAAATCCTGTCCCCGCCACTGAAATTTGGGTATCGAAACCATGATACCCGTGGGTTATAACTGAAAGCCAAGGCCGTCAGGTCTTGGCTTTCGGCGTTTTAAGGCCAGTATCGGCAACAACTTACGGCTGTCACCTTGTCTCGGTTTTTGCGGCTCATCGCATAGTCGAGACATGGCCCGTCCCCCCGTAACTACCCGAGAACGGCCTTTCGCCGTCGAAACTCTCTGTGTCTCTCTCTTGGTGACTGTTCTGGGTTAACGGACGGTTGGGGATGTCTCGGGAGAGACGGAATGCCACAATCCGACTCGATGAGCGAGTGGCAATCACCGCTAGGTCTGCAGAATCGGTGGCATCGGGACAGACTCTGAATATATCCAAACCTTCTCGCAGTCTATTACTCGCCGGTGGCCAGACTCTTCGTTTCCACGATCTTCTGGAACTCGCTGAGCACCTCCGGGCGGTACCGAGACAGGTAACGCACCACGCGGGCATTGTCGAGCAGCTTTTTGAGATAGCCGACAACGAGCACCAGATTTAGGACATTCTTGCCGTGCGACTCCTCAATGAGACGAAAGTCCTGGGTGACGCTTTCCATCTCGCGCTCCATGCGGGCGATATCGTCAGCATTGAATCCGTTGGCGTCCTTTGGCTGCGCCGGCTCGACTTGCTGTTCGGAGGGGGTGGCGATGTACAGGCATTTTGCGTAGCTGGCCGAGTAATTGTTGGAGGCAACCATCAACTCCGCGATCTCAATCTGCCGCATTGGTTTGACTTTTCGGATCTGATGGAAGGCGTCGGGCGATGTGCGGGTGTACTTCAATAGCTCGATGGCTTCCGGGCAAATTCCCTCAAGTAGATCGCGTTTTTTCCGAATGAGCGACACGTCTACGTTAATCGCCTTGGCAATACGATCCTCGGATACACCAAGGTCCAGGACCTTAAGGATCATAAAGTGCTCCTGGATCGGTGAGAGCTGATTCACCTTGTGATTGTAGGTGAATGCTTCGTCGTCGATGGCAACGAGACAGTCGACGGCATCGTGGCCGAACTCCTTGAGAATCTCCAGCCGCAGGTGACCATCGAGGAGTATGTACTGCCCCAATCCATCGTCCTGAGGGTACACGACGGGCGGCTCGATAATGCCAACCTCACGAATTGACGCCGCTACTCGTTGGTAGCGATCGCTCTTGCTGATTCCCGTGGTGAGCCGCCTGGTAGGCAGAATATGCTTGATCGGAATTGTGACAATCTCCGGATTACATGCCAATCGCACAAGTGGATTCATGATGCACGCCCTCCCGTTCGGATTTGTTCAGCCAAGAAACTCGGCATGGTATCAAGAGTCTCTGAACGCAACAACTCGACGAACTCCTTGTCCTGGTACAATTGCTTCAGTGCAGAAATTGTGAACAGGAGCCTCGTTTCGCAGATCTTTGCCTTTTGGATAAGCATGCGCTGCCGATTTGTCTCCTTCCGATACGCCCGCATCAGGCTGTCTTTGGAGACATCCTGTTGCGATTTGCGATGCATGCTCTTCTTGCTACTTGAATCGGTGGTATTGCGTCGCTGCTCGATGAGGCGTCTCGCACGCAGAAGTGCTTTGCCACGAAGCTCCCCTCGCTCATAGGCTTCTGTCAGCGCCCGTTGAACAGCCTTGTCATCCGCACTGGCAATTGTTATGGCCACAGAAATGGGAATCTGCCGTCGTTCCACGGCGATCAGGAGTCGTTCTTCTCCTTTGCTAAGAAGCTGGATAATGCCACGCACGTGAGCCGATCCGAGACCGGTTTTCTCAGATATTTGAGCAAAACTATATCCGCGATCCTTGAGATTGCGGATGTCCTTTGCCAACTCCACGCTGCCGTGTTGGCGACGTGCCAAGTTCTCGACCAGACTCATCAGAAGCAACTCTTCTCGGGTTGCCTTGATGACAATTGCAGGAATCTCTTTTTGGCCCAGGTCTTGAAATGCCTCTAACCGTCCTTGGCCGCAGGCTAGGTCATATCTCGTGTGACCATTCTTGCCCTCACTCACGGCAACAGTGATCGGCTTCTTCAAGCCAATCTGGGCAATGTTGTCCACGATTTGACGAAACTTCACTTTGCCACGATGCCGTGGGTTGAGGACATTGATCTGGTCAATCGGTATCATCCGGACGGCGCGATCTCGGCTGTTGTTCATGCTAACACCTCCAATTTGCTGCGTTTCGCCATGCTGCTGAAGTAGTCCAACGAATCGAACTGGTAGGTGTCCAGATAGACGCCATTCGATTCACAAAGCATGACTTTGGGCGCATCAATGTCCATGAGCGGCAATAGATAGAAGTCGGCCGGGCGCTTATTCGAGGCATCCATTCGAACCAAGATGGTAATATCCGGCGCAAGATGCTGGTCCATACGTACCAACCACCGCAGGCTGCCGCCTGCAGTGGCGCGGCAGCGAGACAGAACCAATGATGCCGTATACTCGCCATTGATCAAAAAGAGGCCGGTTGAAGCGTTGTAAACATGGGCGCCAACAGCCTGCAGACGCATGAGAACGTCGTCGACTATTGAAGGTTGTAGCTCGCGTAACGATTGATTGACCGACAGATAGCCATAGTCCCTTTCTGGTTGAAAGCCTGCTTGTTTGTATGCCTCCAGAAGGCTTCCGAAACGAGCCCGATAAGCTGCACTGCTTGGCAGGCCCTCGGTGGCATCTATCAGATACGCCGAAAGCGTTGAGTGCTTCGTTAGCACCTCCTTCAGCAGAGCGAGCATCTCCACGTTCGAATACCGGTGGTTTCGGGCCAAAACAATGCCACGCGCAGTATAGAAGAGTTGAGGG
>JAEWUR010000088.1 GCA_023397045.1 Planctomycetota bacterium | reverse complement strand
CTATTGCAGAGCATGGCCAGCGAGACGAGCGCGCAATGGGCGAATCGGGAGGAACTGCTGTTAGCACGGCTTGAGCAGTGCATTTCCGAGGTTAGCGCCTCGAATCGTGAACTGCTCAGGTTTCGTTACAGCAAGAACTTGTCGTCCAAGCAAATTGCGGTGAATACTGGCCGTTCGGCGGATGCCGTCCGGCGGGCCCTTTTTCGTATTCGGACGCAGTTGCTGGAATGCGTGCAACGTGATGCGAAAAAGGAGGAAGGTCTATGATATCCTCCGACCAGCTTTTCGACCAACCTGCCAATGACCTTGTGTCGAAACTACTCGACGGTGAGTTGGACACGGAAGAATTATGCGATCTCGGTGAGCAACTGCGGTCGAATCCACAGGTTCGCCAACTCTACCATGATCACATTGCCCTACATGCGATGTTGAGGTGGATGGACGGCGCGCCCCAACGAGATGAATTCGACGAGCCACCCGCAGTTGAACCGATGGCGTTAGATGCTGAATGCTCCACGACATCATCTTCGCTTCCTTTGCCACTGTTGCGATTTCCCTCCTCGAACCATCACAACTCGTTCACCTTCCTCTCCTCCGGCTGGCCGGTTGCGTATTTGATCGCGACGGTGATTTTTGCGGTTGGGGCTTTGGTTGGAAGTTCTATTCTGGTATCCCAACCGACACAAGTTGCTCAGGATTCGCATCCGGTCAGCAATGACCGAGTGGCAGCAGTGCAGTCCGATCACCAGGTTGGCCTCATCACCGGGATGGTGGGGTGTGTGTTTGAGAAGAAGCGATTAGGGATTGGTGATTGGGAATTGGAAGAAGGTTCAAAGTCCAAGGTTCAAGGTTCCAGGTCCAAACAACTTCAATCCCGAAATTCGCAAATCACGAAATCCGTGGTATCCCTCGGCGATACGTTCCACCTTGCCTCTGGCCTGATGGAAATCACCTATAACACGGGCGCCAAGGTCATCTTGCAGGGGCCTGTGACGTATGAAGTGAACTCCAATGATGGTGGGTATCTTTCGGCGGGAAGACTCACGGCGAGAGTGGAGAAGAAGGCCGAGGAAGTGACCAGTGGCCGGGAACCGGTGGCCGGTGGCCAGTGGCTAGTGGCTAGTGACAAGCAGAGCACGTCCGACATTCATCATTCGGTGTCCGCCCCCTCGCCTCTCGCCTCTCGCCCCTCGTCCCTCTTTATCATTGCCACTCCCACGGCCGTCATCACCGACCTGGGCACGGAGTTCGGAGTCGAAGTCAACGAGTACGGAAATACGGTTTCGCACGTGTTTCGCGGTTCGGTCAAAGTGCAACGAGTTGGTGAGCAAGGTGCTTCGATCGGCGACGGGCAAGTGTTGCGTGAGAACGAAACGGTGCGAGTGGAACGCCGTGGCAGCCAATCGGAATTTGTCACCCTTGACGCCTCCACACCTTCGCACTTCATTCGCGGGCTTCCTGAACCTGCCGGAAAGAAAGACATCAAGACATTTGACTTGGTCGACGTGGTGGCCGGCGGCGACGGTTTTTCCGGCCGACGCAACGCTGGCATCGATCCGACCACCGGCCGCATGTCCGATCAACAGCCGCCGCTCGACAAGGATCTCAAATTCGCGAGCGACGGCAAGTATCATCGCGTCCAGGGATCGCCATTCATTGACGGCGTTTTTATTCCCGGCGGCGGTTCCGGTTCGGTGCAGACGGATTCGGCCGGCCACGCATTCGGAGATTTCTTCGCCACGGCCAACTCGACCAGCGGCTACATTTGGGCGGGTGGCACGATTCCATCGCCGACCGATTATCCGGTCCAAATCCGAACGGAGCTTGGCGGAATCGATTATTCGTCGCCCGGCCACGGCCTGCTGTTCCTGCAAAGCAACCAGGCATTGTCCTTCGATCTGGATGCGATCCGGCGGGCCAACCCGGGATATCGGCTATCGCGTTTTCGCGCCGCCGTCGGAAACACCGAAACCGTATCCGAACGTGGTATCGAGGCGTATGGCGACGTTTGGGTGTTGATGGATGGCGAACGACGATTTAATCGCCGGCAAATCAACGCTTTTTCCGGCGCGTATTCCGTCTCCGTTGAGATCGGCCCGAAGGATCGGTTTCTGACCCTGGCGGCCACCGACGGTGGAAACGGCATCGGCAATGATTGGATTCTCTTCGGGGATCCGGTGATGGAGTTGAAGCCCGTGATGGAGAAATAGCTTGTTGTTCCAACAGGCACCCAACAGACCGAGAAAAGGCTTATGAGAACCGCTGTGTGGGATGACTCGCCATCGCGTTGATGGCGGCCGACCAGCGGTTACGGACACGTCCTATCTTCAAGGAGTATGTGATGATTCGCAATCTATTCTGCATGGCGATCGTGGGCGTTGCGCTGAGCGCGCTGACTCTTTCGGCAATGGCCGACACGATCAACGTCGACTTCGGGCCGAGCGACGCCAACCCTTCGGGAGTTTATTCCGGCACGGCCGTGGCGCCCGATGGCGGCCTTTACTGGAATGGCGTGGCTGCGGGAGTATCTTTTCCCGCTTTCAACTCAGTGGCTTTTACCTCTAGCGCGTTGAAAGATTCGAATAGCAACGCGACGGGGGTGACCGTGACGTTGCAGCCCACCTATCATGCCGGCGATGGAGGTGATTCGGTGATCGCGCCTGCGTTGATGCACGACTACGTGTTCACGCAGACAGACGGTAGTCCCTTTGAGATGTCGATCGATGGGCTTGCTTCCGGGCAGAGTTACGATTTGTATCTCTATTCAGGCACCGGCGCGCAGGGAACGACCTTTACCGTCGATGGAGTTTCCAAGAACGTCACGGACCCAGCAGGCCAGACGTCGTTTGTGCAAGGGTCGAACTATCAGCTCTTCTCGGGCGTTACCGCGACCGACGGATCGATATCCGTTACTGTTGCGGGCTATAACGCCAAGATTGGCGTCCTGGATGGGCTCCAAATTGTTGGCACATTCGCGGTGCCCGAACCGTCAGCATGTCTAATGACGCTAACGTGCGTTTTTGGGTTGCTGGCCTATGCGTGGCGCAAGCGAAGTTGAGTGAAGAATCCAGGTGTGAAGGCGGATGGTGGATGCCGGAAGATCGTCCACCGTCCGCCTCAACGCGTCGAGGTGTTACCATGGATAATCCGTCGACACATAATCGTATAAGACCAATGGAACTCGACTTCAACCATAAACGAGAGCGCCCGGACCGTCGGCGGAACGCTCCATTTCGCCGGCCCCTACACGGTTTTACGTTGGTGGAATTGTTGGTCGTCATTACGATCATCGGCATTTTGATCGCGCTTCTGTTGCCAGCCGTGCAGGCCGCGCGCGAGGCGGCACGACGCATGCAGTGCAGCAACAATCTCAAGCAGTTGGGCATGGCCATGCACAACTTCGAATCGGCCAACGGGACCTTTCCGCCCGGCACGTTCAACGCGGTCTCCTTTACGCCGAATCAATGGCCGTGTTATATGCACTTCATGATGCCGTTCCTCGAACTTCAGGGCTACTACGACACAATACGCGGTCCGAAGTTCGATATGGGCAATCCTTGGGAGTCATCCGTCAGCCTCACGTGGAGGAACTCGGCGGTGAACGCCTTGGCTCCCCAGGTATTTCACTGCCCAAGCGATTTCCTCGGCGGCAATTGCGTCGACTGGTCCAGCTTACGGCCGGGCTTGGAAATGACCAAAAGCAACTACCTAGGGATATTCTCCGGCCTGCGCGACGGCGACATCTTCAACGTGAACGCAGGCTATGTCTATACGACGCCGCCACGAGATCGATGGGCCGCGTTCGGACCCTACAAAGGGCGACTCCTCTCGGATATCACGGACGGAACCAGCAATACGATGGCCATGGCCGAATACCTCAAGGGCGTCGACGCACGTGACACCCGCGGCGTGTTCCTCTCGCCCCGGGCCGGCATGACGTTCCTGTATGCCAACAACGGCCCCAATTCGATGATCGCTGACAACCTGACCTACCAACTCTGTCCCAACGGTGGCATGGTGGACGAACCTAGCCAAAACCTGCCGTGTACGCCTGGCCCGGACGCCGAAAACTCCGCCAGCCCTCGCAGTCGTCATGCCGGCGGGGTCAACGCGGTTTTCTGCGACGGCAGCGTGCATTTCATCTCCGACACCATTCGCAGCTACGCGCCGCCGACGGGCTCCACGAATCCACCGGGCGCCTGGCAGTGCCTCGGCTGGGTCGCCGACGGCCGGGCGCCGGAGGAATAGTCGGCGCGACACCGGCAAGTGCTCCGTTACAACCGAGAGAACATCTTCAACAGAGAGAGAGAGCCTCATGGATGCCAAACGCTTAATCGCCGCGACGATCGTGTGCCTTATCAGTCCGTTGATGCAGACCGCCGACGGTTCGCAGTGGACGCTGGCCACGGCCGACACCTCGATCATGATCGCCTTGGGCGACCGGGACAAGCCCGTGATCCTGGAACTGAAAAACCCCGGACAACAATTCAATTGGATTCAGCGGCAGAACGATGTGCCATTGCTGAATCAGGTGGTCGTCAATGGGCAAACCGTGACGCCTCAATGGCAGTATCAAGGCGCGACGCTGGAGACCACGGAGGGAACGAAACTGACGCTGACGTATGCGGATGCTTCGACCGGCTTGAGCACGGCGGTCGAGTGGTGGGCGAGGCCCGGCGCCGGACCTATCCGCGCGGCCTCCGTCGTTACCAACCGCGGCGGCAATGCGGTGACCATCCCCTACTGCCCGACCTTGGCGTTTCAGTTGACGACGCCTTCGACGACTCCCCTGGAGGCGTGGCATTTTTCGGCCGACGGCATGATTCCCGACCCCGTCGGCGTCTATCATGAATCGGTCACGCCGACCTACCACCGAAGATTGCGAACGGAGCCGATGGGCGCATCGATTCCGCTGGCCATTTTGGGCTCGGGCACGGAGCACGGGTTGTACGTCGGGACGGAATGGAGTTTTGGCGACATTCAGATTGGCGGTACGCCATCCAATGCTCGTGCGGTTGGCATTTCGTCGGGCAACGTCATCGATTTTCAGAAGACGCTTCCGGCAGGCGGCGTTTTTGAGGCCCCGCCTTCGTTCGTCGGGACTTATCAAGGCAACGTCGACGACGCCGGCAACAGCCTTCGCAAATATCTTTATAACTATAACGTGCCGGAGGTGCTGCGGAACGATTCGATGTATCCCCTGGTGCAATGGAACGCATGCGTCGCAACCGGCAAGACGCCCGGTAGTTGGGACTCGGTCGAAAGCAAGTATTATCCTC
>JAEWUR010000450.1 GCA_023397045.1 Planctomycetota bacterium | reverse complement strand
CGTGATGGTCGGCCCGGTGGCGTTGTGCAACACGCTGCCGAGGTTGACCGCGGTTGTGGAACCGCTAACGAGAACCGTTGTTCCATCGAGAATGGTGATTTCCGGCGGCACTTCGCTCAGGGGCACGATATCGACGGCAAATTCGTCTTGCGAGGAATTGCCGGCCGCGTCGGTGACCTTCACGGTGAATGTCTGGCTGGGTCCTTGCTCGCTGGTCGGGGTCCAGAAGATCAAGCCGGTGGCGGAGTCAATCGTCGCGCCCTCGGGCGAATCGACCAACTCGAAGGTCAGGGCATTTCCGCTGTCGACCGACATTGTCACCGTGAAATTGTAAAGAATTCCTTCGCTGGCGACGGTGGCGGAAGGGGAGTCGAACGCCGGGGGAGTCAAATCGACCGTGATGTTGAGCGCTGTGGAGTGTGCGCTGGCGAGGTCGACCGTGGTGCTGAGATTGCCGACGTCGACGGTCTGGTTTTTCAGGGTTTGGACGGCGGTGATCGCGAGGTTGCCTTCGGGCAGGGTCACGCCGTCGAGGGTCGTGATGGTGACCGAGGCGCCGGTGGCCGTGGCGGTCCCGATCAGCAGGTCGCCGGCGTAGAGCGCGACTTCCATGCCGGCGGCGACGCCATCGACCTGGAATTGCAGTCCGGTGTTCAGACGGGTGATGCCGTCGGAATTGCTGGTTCCGGTATCGGAAGCCGACAGCAGCGTGACGCCGGTCGGGGCGGCAGGATGGATGTAGATTGGAACGTCCTGGTAATCCCAATGCGCTTCGTTCGAGAGCTGATCGGTCGGTCGTGTGACGCCGACCCGGATGCTGTAGACGCCGACGATGCCGTTGGTCGGGGTGACGACGACGTGTCCGGTGGTCTGGTCGACGGTAATCAACAGATTGGTGTTCGTGCTCAATCCGTCGTATTGGATCGGATCGCCTTCGAGATCGAAGCCGGGCAGATCGAAACTGTAGGGCGTGTTGACGGTCAGGTTGATCGGGGCGATGGGTTCGAGGTAGGGCGGATCGTTGTAGGTGTCTTCGACGACGGTCGTTAGGAAGGTGGTGGTTGCGGTTTCGTTGGTGACGGTGTCGCGGGCGATTATGGTAATCTGGGCGTGGCCCGTGGCGCCGTCATCGGCGGCCAGCCGCACCAGGGCGTGCTGGTTGTCGGTGATCGTCGTGATGCTGGCGATGGTGACGGTGTAGTCCGGTGCGGTGATCTCGTAACGAATGTCGTTCGGGTCCGGGAAAGCGGGGTTCACGTGGACCGGCACGTTTTGCACGCTATTCAAAACACTGGCGCCTTCGACCAGTTGGCCGATGATCGTGTAGTTGAAATCGCCTTTACGAAAGGTGCTGGTTGTGATGAAGAACTGCGATCCGTTGGTGTCGGGGCCGCTGTTGGCCATGGCCAGGATGCCGGGACTGGTGAACTGGAGGTCCGGGTTGAACTGGTCGTCGATTCGGGCGTCGGGACCGCCGGTTCCGTCGCCGTTGGGATCGCCGCCTTGGATCATGAAACCGCTAAAGATGCGATGGAACGTCAGTCCGTCGTAGAAGGCGTCTTGGACCAAGGCGATGACTCGGTCGACGGCGTCGGGGGCCAGATCGTCGGCCAGTTGGAAGACCATGTCGCCGTGGATGTCGTCGGCCTCCGTGCTGGGGTCGCCGGCGTAGTCGACGTGCATCTTGATGAACGTGTTTCCCTGGGGGATGGTGGCCGAGAATTCACCGGCCGAATAAGACGAACTGCCGATCGAGACGGTGTATTCGATGGGGTTTTCCGTTCCGCTCGCATTCAGTGTGACGTTTAGCGGCGCGCCGGCGTAGACCGTCTGGGCGGCGATCGTCGGCATGGTGATCGAGAGCAGATGGCGAGATTCGAGAGTCTCGAATTGGGTTCGGCGCGAACGGTTGTTGAACGAGGAGCGACGTGTGCGAAACTTCATGGTCGGGTGCTCGATGGCCTGACTTGTTGGGACTTAACGGGGCGTGTAGTGACCTTTCAGTATAATCGGGGGCGACATTCGAAGCCAAGAAAAACCACACCTCCGCCGATTCCGGGTCGTCATTTTGGTGGGGGGAGGTGCGGAAAGACCGGCTTGTAACGTTTGTAATCGAGCTGAACGCCGATTGCGGACCCGTGGGGCTCTCTGAGGAGTTTTTCACACAGTCCCCGGTGAACGGTTTGCACCATCGACTATCGGCTGCGACGCATGCCGGTTTCGAGGGTGCTGCTCATGACGTCGTGGGCCAAGGCATCGAGGTCATCGAGGCCGGCGATGTGGCCCAATTCATGTTCGATCACGCTCAACAGGTCGATTCGATCGACCGCCTGCGGATCGACGGCGCCGCCGGTAGCGGGCGAAAACTCGTCGTCGGTCGTCGGCGTGGAATCAATGAACCAGCCGTGGCCGGCGGCATCGATGTCGAGGTAGATCTGATCGCCCTGAGTCATGCCGAGGCATGCGTCGGAGAGATCGGCGATCGTGAATTGCGCCTGTTTGAGTTTTTCGAGGGTGGCACTGTCGAGGCCCGCGGCCGTCCAGCGTTGGATTGCCTCGCTGACAATCGGCTGGAGCGAGTCTTGGGCGAGCGGCGTTGCAACGGATGCGACCGAGTCGGCAATGTCGGCGGCGGTGAGCGCCTGGGCGTTTGTCCAGGAACCGACGACGGGTTTCCAGCCGGCGCCGGCGGGTCCGTAGGCGAAGTTGGTGTTGGCGACTCCGGCCGTATTGCTGTTTCTCAGATAGAAGTTGTTGTTCGATCCGTTGAAGAGGCCGATGGTGTCGATTCCGTCGGCGTTCCAGTCGCCGATGACCGGAGTCCAACCCGCGCCGGCCGGTCCGTAGACGAACGTGGTGTTCGCAACGCCGGCGTTATTGGTGTTTCGCAGGTAGAACGTCGCCGTCGTGGAATTAAACAGGCCGATGGTGTCGATTCCATCGCCGTTCCAGTCGCCTGCAACGGCTTTCCAGCTTGAGCCGGCAGGGCCATACTGGGCCGTAATGTTGGCGACGCCCGGCGTGTTCGTATTGCGGAGGTAGAACGTCGCGCTTGCCGGGTTATACAAGCCGATGGTGTCGGTTCCGTCTCCGTCCCAGTCGCCGACGATGGGCTTCCAACCGGCGTTGGCCGGACCGTAGACGAAGGCGACGTTGGCCACTCCGGCCGTGTTGGAATTACGCAAGTAGAATGTTCCCGAGGTCGGGTTGAACAGACCGACGGTATCGATTCCGTCTCCGTCCCAGTCGCCGCTGAGCGGGATCCAGCCGCTGCCGGCCGGGCCATAGACGAAGGTCTGGCTGGCGACGCCGGCGGAGTTGGAGTTCCGCAGGTAGAAGGTCGCGGAGTTCGGATTGACCAGGCCGATGGTGGTAACCGGGGTGACAACCAACGGGACATTGAATTGGCTGGTCGGGTTGACGATGCGGGAGTAGACGCCGGAGCTGCCCGACGAAACGCCGGCAATGATGAAATCGTCGGGGCTGTTCCAGACGATGGTGAATTGACCGTTTCGGGCCATGCCGATGGACGGACGGATCTGGTTTTCGGCCAAGGT
This sequence comes from Planctomycetota bacterium, assembly GCA_023397045.1. Taxonomy (GTDB): domain Bacteria; phylum Planctomycetota; class Planctomycetia; order Pirellulales; family Thermoguttaceae; genus JAEWUR01. The sequence goes on along the minus strand of JAEWUR010000450.1, from coordinate 4,369 downwards.
CGCGTTGATACGGAACTCACCGATTGCCTGGCCTGAGCTTGGCAGGATGTAGTCGGCGCCGTTGGCTTGGTACATCCGGGCGTAGATGCCGTAGTCGTAGCCGTTGACCGAGGTGTTCCGATCGCGTTGGCTCGACCATGTGATGGTGAAGTTTCCGTTGGCGTCCATTCCGACGTCCGGGTTGACCTGCCAGTTGAGCGTCGTTTGGTTGACGAGGAACTCGTTGCCCAAGGCGGCGCCGGCTTGGTTGTTCCGGCGTGCGTAGATGCCGTATCCGCTGCCGTCTTGACCGAAACTCGACCAGGTGATGATGAAGTTTCCGGCGGCATCCATCGCGACCTTGGCGTTGTCTTGGGCGTTGGAGACGAACTGGTTGACTTGGAACTCACCCCCGAGTTTCGCACCGGCGGCATTGAACCGTTGGGCGTAGATACCCCAGGAACTTCCGTCCTGGCCGAAGCGGGCCCAGGTGACGACGAAGTTCCCGTTGGCGTCCATGGCCACGTCGCTGTTTTCCTGGTAGTTGACGGTGGCTACGTTCACCATGATCTCGGCGGTTTGAGCCTGGCCGAGGATGTTGAACCGTCGGGCGAAGATGCCGTTGCGGTCGCTGCTGGACCATGTGACGACGAAGTCGCCGTCGGCGTCCATGGCGACGCTGGGCTCTTTTTGGGCATTGGGCGTCGACTGGTTGACGAGGAACTCATCGCCGAGCGCCGCGCCGTTGGCGTCGAACACGCGGGCGTAGATGCCATAGTCGTCGTCATTGCCGGTGCCCGCCCAGACGACCACGAAGTTGCCGTAGTTGTCCATGGCGACGGCGGGCGCCAACTGGGTGCCAAGCGAACTGCCGGTTTGCAGCGTGGCGCGATAGGCCTTGTAGGAACTGACGAGGAAGGGACGGCCGATGGCGCGACCGTAATGGTCGTAACGTTGGGCCATGATGTCGCCTTCGTCGTTTTCCTGGGTCATCCAGACGACGACGTAGTTGCCGTTGGCGTCGGCGGCGACGACCGAATTGTTCTGGTCGCCGTATTCAATCGTGTTGACCAAGTTATCGGTGGCATCGGTGCCGGGCGTGCCGGGGGCGGTGATGATATCCGAATCGACAACCGTGCCGATGACGTCAAAGGATCGGACGAAATTGCCGCCCTTGGCGCCGTCGCGGTCGCCATCGAGCTTGTTGCCGAAGATGTCCTGGACGGAGTCTTTCAGGGTCAACACATAGGAGCCCTTGCCGAGCGACTGGCCGAGCGTGACGACGGCTTCGTATTTTCCGTCGGCCGTGGGGGTCAGTTGCAAGGCGAAGGCTTTGTTCAGGCCGTATTCGACTTTGCTGATGGCGTTGGGCACGACTTGGCCGTCGCGGAGCAACACCCAGTTGTTCGGGTTCAAGATGCTATTGGCGCCGCCCGTTCCGTTGGCGACCGAGACATCTTCGCCGAAGGTGATGACGAGTTTCGACGTGGCATTGCTGAGGGTCGAGCCGTCGACGGCCGCCACCAGCGAGGAGCCTTGCATGGCGAGGACGTCGGCGACGATCGGTCCGGTGTCGTCCTTGGGACGATTGAACCGTTGTTGGTAGACGCCTTGTTGATCTTGTCCGACCGGACCCTGGCCGGCCCAGACGATGACGAAATCGCCGGTGTCGCTCATGGCGATGCTCGGACGATACTGATCGCCGGTGACGGTGCTGTTGACCTTGAGTTCGGCGCCGATTTCGCCATTGGGGCCATAGAGCGAGTTCGTGCCGACGAGGAGTCCGTTGGCATTCGTCTGATACTGGACCAAGGCGGTCCGGGCATAACGCTTGGCGAAGATGTCGAGACTTCCGTTTTGCGTGCTTTCCCAGGCGATGGCGAAATCGCCATCGGCGTCCATGTCGACGGTGGACCGCTGCTGGTCGCCGTTCGCCGTGTTGTTGACCTGGAAGGCGTTGCTGGCCGAGTAGGTGCGGGTGCCGTCGGGGGCCGTGGTTTGCGTGGCGCTGAACCGTCGGGCGTAGATGCCGTTTTCGCCGTCGGCGCTCGAACCATAGCCCGAGTTTCCGCCGTCTTGGCCTGCGCTGGTCCAGGAGATGACGAAGTCGCCGTCGGCGTCGATGCCGACCGAGGACCATTTCTGATCGCCTTGGGTGTTGTAGGCGACATCGCCGGGGATGGGATCGGCTTCCTCGTCCGGATTGCCCTGGTCGTCGGTCGGTTGCACCCATGTCAGGATGTCGTCGGCGTTGACGAGGAACTCGCCGCCGCCGAAGGAGATCATCGAATCGATCCAGGTCGTGAAGTCGGAGACGCGGGTATAGCCGAAGACGTCGCCGAAGCTGCCGTTGGAACCGGGCACGTAGTCGGTCGAACCGCCGGCGGACCATCCCCACGAGCAGATGCCGGCGATCTTTCCGTCGATGAACATCGGGCCGCCGGAATCGCCGTAGTAGGGCGAAGCCTCGTCGATGCCGAGGCCGACGTCGTGGATTCCGTAGAGCTTGCCGAACGTATCATTCGCGGGCAGTCCGTTGTCGAAATCGCAGATCAGGTAGGTGTCGGAGATGCCGGGGATCAGGTTGCCGAGTGCATCGACGCGGTTGCTGCCCTCGCGAAGGGCGACGATGCCGGATTGCGGCCAGCCGAAGGGACCGTAGGAGACGTCGCCGCCCTTGTCGCCGGTGCCGATGGCTCCGTAGCCATAGAAATTGCCGATCTTGCCGACTTCGTCGGTGTTTCGATAGAAGTCGAAACCTTCGACGCCGGTCGGGGGCAGATCTTTCAGTTGGATCAGGGCGATGTCGCTGCCGGCATAAATGTTGCCGGAACCAAGCCAGTCGGGATTGACGAAGATTTGAGCGGCTTGGACCGTGACGAGGCCGGTCGGCGTGTCGAAGACGACGCTCACGGCGTCCGCAGGCAGTGCGATGCTGGTGTCGCCGAGGCACACGACATGGGCCGCGGTCAAGATGTAGTTCGTTCCGGCGATGAGAACGCCCGACCCGTACGAACTTTCCAGATCGTTGAGCACTTGGACCACGCCCGAGTATCCGGCATCGGCCGCCACGCGGTGGTTCTCGGGATTGTCGACCGTGTTGATGAACGGTTCGATTGCGCCGGCGGAAGCCGAAATCTGGTTGAGGATCGGCGTGGTGGGATCGATCAACGCGGCACTGGTGGTGAAGTGCTTGGCGTAGATGTCGGTGTTCCAGTTCTGGTCGGAATCCTGAACCGACGAGGTCCAACTGATGACGAAGTTGCCTTCGGCGTCCATGGCGATGCTGGGATCGGTCTGATCGCTCAGCGTCGTGTCGTTGACGCGGAATTCGCCGGTGTCGCCGTTTTGGAGCGTCGTGATCTCGATCCGGGCGCTGCTGGTTGTGCCGCCGGTCTTGACCAGGTTGGCCGGATTGATCCGGAGCAACGATTGGTCGACGGCGCCCGAAGCGCCGCGGAAGACGATGTTGATGTGGGAGCTGACGATCAAAATGTCGACGTCGGCGCCGATCGCGGCCAGCGCCGTCTCGATGGCTGCGCCGGTGGCGGCCATGTTGCCGTTGTTGACGATCGTCGAGGTGACGCGGTCGGGCGTCGTCGGATTGTTGTCATGGTCCCAAAGCATCGAGAAGGTGCCGGTCCATTTGTCGACGAAGTTGATCGTTTGGATCTCGCTGGCGCCGCCGAGTCGAGCGCCGTCTCGGCTGAATCGTTGGGCGTAGATGCCGTAGCCGCTGTCGTCCTGGTCGAGGCTCTGCCAAGTGATGACGAAGCCGCCTTCGGTGTCCATGGCGACGGCCGGATCGCTTTGCGGACCTTCGGCGTAGGTGTTGACGCGGAAGATGCTGCTCAGCGCGTTGCCCACGGCGTCAAACCGTTGGGCGAAGATATCGTAACCGTTGGCGCCGTTCTGGGCGGTCCAGGTGATGATGAAATCGCCGTCGGCGTCGCGGGCGACCGAGGCCTCCATCGCGGTGGCGTCGCTGGTGATGCGGACTTCAGCGCCTTCGGTGAAGCTCGACGAGCGAGTCGTTCCGCCGTTGGTCCAGACGGGCGTGTAGATCTTGAAGTAGATGCCTTGCTGGCCGGCGTTCGTGTTGGTCCAAACGGCGACGTATCCTCCGTCGGAGTCGGCGGCGACCGATTGGGACGTCGTGACCTTGCCGCCGCTAGTGCCGGAGCTGACCGGGAGCTGTTGGCCGTCGGCGATGAGCACATCGAAGGTTTTCGACATGCTGCTGCCGTTGGGATTCAGTCCGGTGCTGTTCAGCGGATTGCCGGCCGCGTCGCGGAGCGAGTTCTTGGCGACGATTTCATAATGGCCGTCGGTGAGCGGCTTGATGCCGGCGGTGGCGCCGTTGGTGTCGACGATCAAGACGGCCTCGTAC
>JAEWUR010000035.1 GCA_023397045.1 Planctomycetota bacterium | reverse complement strand
CGTTGTAGTAACGCACAAAATGGTCGCTGGGAATCATTGCGACGTCCTCCTGCGAATTGTTTGAACGCATCGCCCGTCGCCCTGCACATCCGTCGTGATTTCAAACGGGGTTCCGAGGGCGAGCGTCTCGTTGATGACGACCGTTTGCCGGCAGAAATCGCGATCGATCGCGATGCCGCGACTTTGAAGATAGGCGATCGCAGGACAACGATGCACGACCAGCCGAATTTCGCCGACGCTGCGTTCGAGCGTGAAATCGCCGTTCTCGCGTGTGAAGAAATAGGTCCAATGTTCGACGAGTTGTTCGGGGTCGCCATTTTTCAGATCGTTATGAATCGCACGATACACATCGGTCGCTGTCCGACGGAAAGTCTCATCGAGGAACTCGCGGCCGTACGTGTTGCGCAAGTGGGCGATCGTGCCGTTTAACGAGCGGTGAAAGTCGAGGTGAACCTCGCCGGTCTCTTGATAACGCAGCGTCATAGATAGTCCTTTTCGCGATCCAAGGCTGCATCAATTCGCCTGCAATCGTCGTCGGTGAGCGGAAACGATAGGTGCGAAAACTCGGTGCTGAAGATTCCGAGTCTGCAGAGGGCGTATTTCAGCCCGGCCAGCCAAGAACTGATGTCACGGCGGAACAGGTCGACCAGCAACTCGTTGCTCCGCTGCTGCCATTGTTGTGCATCGGCCACGTCGCCGGTCGCCAGAACATCCAACGCCTGACCGATAATTCCCGCGTTGAGAATGCCGGTACCCATGAGGCAACCATCGTAGCCCTCGACGACGGCCGAGATCACGTCGAACTCGTTGCCGGTCAGAAGCGTCACGTCGGGGCGTTGTTTCTTCATTTTTGCGAAGTGCCGGCAGTAGTCGGCCGAGCCGCTCGAATCCTTCACGAATTGAACGCGCGGATGCTGGATGATTTCGTCCCACAAATCCAGATCCAAAACCATTTTGCTGATCGGCAGCCGGACGTAGATTCCGACCGGAATCGTCGATGTGTCGATCGGCTCCGAAAAATATCGCCGCATGAAATCGCGGTTGCAGAAATCGGCGACGAGGAACGGCGGGGCAATGACCGCCGAATCGGCGCCGGCATCGGTCATGTGGGCGATGTTGTCGGCGACGCGGGCCGCGGAAGTATCCGTCACGTGCGCGGCGACGTGCAGCGAATCGCCTGCGGCTTTCTTGACGAGGCGAACCAACTCGGCTCGATCGTGATCGACCATGAAACCGCCTTCGCCACACGTTCCGCCAACAAATAGGCCAGACGCGCCAAGACGTCGGTGGTGGTCGACGAGTCGCTCGATCGCTCCATGGTCCAACAGACCTTCGGCGGTAAACGGCGTTGGCGTCGCCGACCAAATGAGTTTCCGATTCATGTTCGCACATCCGAGTTGCATTTCGATACCTCTGAAAAAATGGCCCAATTTTACGATATTGTTCTCATTCCAACGGCCGTCGCGGGGCTACACCGTTTGCCACGTGGATTGCTCGGCCGAGGCCAATGCGGCGAGATTTACGCGGAGCGTCTGCGCTCCCTCGTCAAGACTGCACAGCGGATCGGCCCGACCTTCCAAAAGGTCCAGAAAGGCGTTCGCTTGACGGACAAAGATGGCGTCGCGCGGCAACGGCTCGAAGGGTTCATCGTGCCAAGGCTCGTCGGGCTGGACCATCCAACGCCAACGACTCTGCGGAAGCTCCCAACGTACCGTCCCTCGCTCGCACACCACGGTGATCGTCAGTTCGTTGGGCGATTGATATTGATTGAGACTATACGACGCCAACACGGAACCGTGCCGGGCCAACATGTGAACGGTGTCCTCCACATCGACGCCGTCGAGAACCTGATGCGCGGCGTCGGCCGCAAGCCGGTCGATCGGGCCGACAAGCCATTCGGCAGCGTTGAGAATGTGCGTCAGCGCATCTTGAATCGCACCGCCGCCGGTGGCGCGATTTCGGTAATAGATTTCACGGTAGGCCGGTCGATACGTTGGAAAATGCGAGCCGGAGGTTGCAACGACCTCGACCGGCCGGCCGAATCGTCCCGACGCAATGGCGTCGCGCATTGATTGAAGAACAGGGTTGGCCCGATGCACATAAGCCACCGACGCCCGCAGATTGTTTGCTCGCAAAACTTGCTGTAATGTCTCGATACCGTCGAGGCTGGTGCTCAACGGCTTCTCGATCAGCAGATGAACTCCAGCTTCGGCAAGTTGGATAGCCATCGGAATGTGCAACGGGGCCGGCGTAGCAATGACCGCAGCGTCCGGCGGATTGACCAAAGTGGCATCCAGATTGGAAAAGACACGGTCGACGCCGTTCAACTCCCCCACCTGTCGAGCCAGATCGCCGTTAGGCTCGCACAGCGACAACTCCGCGCGTCCGGTCTCTTTGAAACACCTCAAATGACGGTGTCCGATCGAGCCGACGCCAACAATCAGAACGCGATGCCGTGATGTCATAATAGGATCCTGCGGTGCTGTTCTTCGCTGCTGCTTCAGTCGCCTTGCGATCAGTCACCGTGTGGTTTGTTCATTCGCTGACCAACCCATTCCGACACGATCTGGCGGGCGGAACGACGGTCACCGTCTTTGCGGTCAATGTACTCGGCATCGTAGCCCGCAATGATGCGACGTGCCAAGTCGGTGTGGCGGCAATTGTTCGACTCCGTGGAAGCGGTCACGTTCGGCAAAATGAACATCAGATCCCAGGCAGCGAGTTGATACGATGTGCTCCAGTTGATGATCCAGTTGTAGCTGCGAATGAACGCCTCGTCGTCCTTGGCATTTGCACCGACCGGCACCGCGAGCACCACCAGCGTCGGACTCTTGGCACGAATCCCCTTGGACCACGCCTCCATTGCGTCCAGGGACTGGCCTTCTACCGGCCATGTGGTTACATCCACCCGTGCCGTGGGAAAGAACTCCTTGAGCACATCGGGGACGATTTTGTCGTATGGCGGCATGGCAACTACGTTCACCGGTTGACTGGCTTTCAATCGTGCGAGCGTGAATTGAAGTGCATCGCTCAGCGGCGGCGCATCAGCGAGGGAGACCGACTCGCCCGAAATGGCCCTAGCCGCGGTCTCTGCAAACAGTCGATGTCCTCCCATGCAGGGGTGAATGTCTTCGCTCATCAGGAGCATCCATTCCGTTGCATCCCGGCGGCGAACATCTTCGTACGCACGGAAACAGTCGGCCAAGGCCACAGACTCTTTTTGGGCCACATCGCGAACAATTTCGGCATATTCGGCGACGGTCGACATCGGTCGAGCGGCATTGGGATAAACGCTGTTCGGCGTGCAAAGCACGACGGCCGCTCCGGCATCGCGACATCGGCGAATAATGGTCTTCAGATTCTCGCGATATGCAGGACGATTGCCGGCAACCACGTCGTTCAGGCCAAACATCACATTGACCACATGAGGTTTCTTTGCGATGACATCGCGTTCGATCCTCTGCAGGGCGGCGTCGGTCGTATTGCCGCTGACGCCTGTGTTGAAGACTTCGATTTTTGCTTTTGGGTACTGTTTTTTCAATGCAATACGAAGCATATCGGGCCAGGCGCGTCGGCCGCCTGTATGGTAGTAGACGCCAGTCACGCTATCGCCAAAACAGACAATTCGCACGGTTTCCCGTCCCGATTCGAGCATCGCCCGGACACGAGACAAGCCGGCGTCATCGGCATAAACGCTTTGAAGAGAGCTAAATAGAGTGACGACGGCCGAAGCCGTTACAAACTTTCGCAACATGGGGACTCTCCTGAATCTTGAGTGGGCGGGGGCAAATTATACGCAATCAGCTGAATTATACCAGGCAATGGCCTGCCCCCATTTTCTGTGCCAGGGGTTATGAGAGTATTGGTTAGGTAACGGGTATCCGATCGATTCGTTGACGACCGGTCTGCGGCTGCCGGCCGGGATTGATGTCGAAACCACGTAACTCCACTCCCGCCCGGAATCCATCGGGAAGATCGGCTGAATAGAGCAATGCGTCGAACAATTCCACCATGCGGAATTGCAGCCGCATGACCTCTTCAATCCTGCCGGCCCGAGTCAAGTCATACATCTTGCAGGTACCCTCGACCTGTCTCGGTAATTTGCTCTACGGCCCGGCCATCCACATTTCTATCGGATTTCGGTTAATCATTCGGTAACCACTACTGTTTGATTGAGCATCGGCGCTGTCGTCGGAAATACCAGCGACTTGTTGCCCTTCTTAGCTTGGACGTAGTATTCGAAGTCGGATTGGATGGATTGAGCTGGAATTACGACGGCATAGACACCACGAACAACGTGTCGGATATGCATCTTGGAAAAAGGACCGGTTCCCAATGGCCTCCAGAATACTTCCAGTTCTTGTGGTTTCATGCCAAGCAGGATCACTGTCAACCTGAGTGTTTCGCCTGCCATGATTCTTGTCCGCACTTCGGGTACGAACAATCGCGGCTCACCTGAGAATTCTCTTGTCGGCACGGCCTCAGCCGGCAGATCCTTCTTGAGCAATGTGGCGAGTCTTTTTCCGGGCTCAGTCAGCAATACAGGCAGCGTTTGCTGCTGCCAATTTGATACATTTCCCATTTCACCGAGGCTTGAAACCGTGGCCAGCAGATGACGGTGCAGGTCGGTGAAGGCCGTCACTAGCTCGATTCTTCGCGGCAACGCGTGCTCTTCGGCAAGCCTCCTCTGTACCTTTGGATCCTTCTCGGCAACGACCTTGTCAAGTGCATTATTGAACCGTGCCCAAAAACAGTTCACTTTGGCAATTGAACGAAGATAACGGAGTATGTTCAGCCAGTAGTCGAATCGTTCGAGGTTGCCAATTCCGACAATCTTCGGCCGTAATGACGCCAGTTCGTCGACGAACAAATACTCATTCTTCACTTGTTGCCAGGGGCGAGCATCCGGCTTGATGCTTCCAGGCCCGGTTACCCAATCGGCGGGGCGCGGCAACTGCCCATCGAGCCGAGTGAAGATCGATGCGATAGGGTTGGCGGCCTCCGGGCCAAACTCCGCTTGGGCCCAGCCGGCATAGAAATCGGCTGTCGGCAAATATCGCGATGCGCCGTGATCGACGACGGTCGGCATATCGGCCTCATAGTCACCGTGTGCCTGACCGCCGCAATTGATTTTCCGCCGATAAGGTCGGCTTGCGAACTGGTTTGTTGCGGCTGCGGTTCCCTCGATCGCGATCCCTGCGATGCACGGGAACTCGACCTCGTAGAGAAACTGGACCATCAATCGGCCATCAATGATCTTGACGTCTTTCGCCGTAACGTCCATTGCCCGGTTCTTCCCGACCTTTGCAAAAATGTCCAGGTGTTCGAAAAGTAACCGATCTTGCACCTTGGCGCCGAAAATACGCTTCCCTCGTTCGTTATAGTGCGGTTCACAGAGTTTCAGCGTTACGTTGTAGACCCCATTCGGGACGCTAATCCGATAACTCTTCACGTCATAACGCACCGATTGATAGACGGATATGTCATCAGCCTCCGCGATTGCCCTTGCAGGAAACAATGCGGTCTGACCACCTGTCACCCCCTCGGTCGTTGTGGTCGGACGGGCCGTTGGTGCTTGGGCGCGCTCTGCGTTCCATGTTGACTGGTCCCAGGCCGCTTGAGCCAGCGCAGACACATTTGGGCCGAGAATGCGAGTGCGCCAATGGATGCCCATCAGGCCGGTGCAACCGTATTTCAATGCATCAGCGGCGTCCTTGCGCATGCGTCCGGCCCAAAGTTGCGGTATGGTCATGCCCGTATCGTCTTCAAGCCAAGGGATTGCCCATTTCGGCCGTCCTTCAATGTTGGCAAATCCCGGCTCGACGGGCGTATTGCCGACCGAGCGGTTGATGCAACTCATCGGCATCGTCTTTGGGAAAGACGCATCGAACAGCGTCGGATTCTGTGGGGGCCCCAGCACCCAACCGGACGTAGCTAGCGTAAAGGGAGCATTGGTTTTTTTGGCTGCCGCCAGGGACACGTTTAGATCCATCAGGGTTGAGTCGATCTGCTCTTGCTTAACGGCCTCCCACGTCCAATTCTCGGGCGTCCATAGCCAATAGTAGTCCAGTGGATGCGTGCGGGCGATGCGCTGAAAGATGCCCTCGTACATTTCCTGCACGACGGCCGGATCCGCTGTGTTCTTGCCTGCGGCCTGCAATCGTTCCTTGACCGCTGTGGGGATCTTGAGCGGCGCTTCCGTCCCGACGCACGTTTTGATTCCTAGATTCCTCGCATAGGTAAAGACGTCGTTAAGAAACTCCCCCATCCGGCCGAAGAGTGCATTGCATTGCTCCAGTGACATCTTGTTCCATCGATCGACGTCACGCATATAGTCGGCGCCGTAGTTGTCGCGGTCAAACATCTCGGCGGCGCCAAAGAAATAGTCACTCGTTTTTCCGGGAACGAAACCCCACGCGGGCGGTTCACTGTCGGTGGTGAAGTGCCGTGCGGGATAGCTTGCCTTTACCCTTCCCTTAGCGGAAAGTCCTTCTGGCGGACCAATCCAAACCAGTGGTTCCGGCCCTATGCCGCCTTCGGGATAGGTGTGCAGTCCGAAGAAGTTCATTCCCATTTTTGGCAATTGGCCAAGAATCGCCTTGTAGCCGTCACGGCTCCACCAGTCCGGGCCCTCGGGGAAGTCGTGGAATGGTAGGATGCCGCGCAACTCGAAAAGCGGCTTACGAACCTCATCCACCCTGGGCAGCGCCAAGGCAATTCTCCGGTCCGGCACCACATCGCCGTGCAAGTAGAAACGAACGCCCAGATGTTCAGCGAACCGATAAGCGCCGTACAGCGTACCAATGGCATCGCCACCTACGATGATCAGTATGGGCCGACCATCGGGATTCAATGTCTTGATTGCGTACTGTTCGGGCGTCAGACCGTCAATGGTCGCCTTGAGTGTAGCGTCAGATAGCAGTGATTGCACAACAGGCTGGTCTTTCACACCGATGACGATCAGGCCACCGTCGGGTTTCTGCGACAACGTGTCAAGAATCGGCAGCAGCTTCCCGGTTCGCAGATAGATATACCTACGGACTTCCTTCGCCGCCAGCTTCTCGGCGGGCGAAGCATCTTCAACGCGGCATATGGCAATCGAATCGGCCGGTTCCGCGCAAAGCGTGCCGACGTTCAATGCCAAGAGGCTTAACACTGCTATTCCGAGGCGATTGGACATATTTTTTCTTCTCGGCGCGTTGGCGATACCGGTCAATATGCGAATGCGAAGGTGTTTCTTGGATTCCATTGCCTCAAAGCCTCTCTTTGCTGTTATGACTCCAGAGACCGTCGGCGGTGAAGTTGTCTTTGACGATCGTTCTGGGGGACCACGTAAACTGGCAATCTCTCGGAACGACGTAATTGCCCGAAATACAGTTCACGCCCTTGCCGGAGACGGTCACCCAACTGATCTGGCCGCTTTGGATGTGGACACCAACGCTGTTTTCGATCAGGATGCGCCCGTAGAAGAAGCAGTTATTGGTTAATGCCATGCCGTTGGTGACGTTCCTTGCCAAGAGTGCGTTCCGTTGATTGTGATTGAATAGACAATTGGTGACTGCGCCGTGGGAGCCGTTGTCTTTGTCTTCGATCACCAGCCCGTCGATGTTGCCGCAGAAGCTCGATTCGCCCAGCGTGACGTTGCCGGCATGGATCGAGCATCCCGTGACGTTCTGGCTGCAGGAGAGTCGCGTGGCGTGAATGTACTCAGCCCGCTGATTGAACTGTATGCCGACGAAGTTTCGCTTGGCGATAATCCGGTCCAGAACGCCATCACAGAACGCTCCCGCGTCTATATCCACTTGGGTAAATCGCAGTTCAATGCCAGGGCCATCGAAGTTCTGTGCGGTCACGCCGCTGATTTCAAAGTCCGCACACTTCTCCACGAAGACCCCGCAGCGGCCCCTATCGCTACGGGTATGCCAGTCGCCCTCGGCGCCGCCGTCGAGCACCAAGTCGCGGATTCGCCATTGGGTCTGCCCAACTTGGCAAAAAATCGAAGCACCCGTGCCGGAACAAACGATCGTGGCGGGTCCGGCGCCAATCAGTGTCACGTTATTAGGCAGGGTGATGTCGCTGAAACGGTACACCCCAGGGCCGATCCGGATCACACCTGGCCCGGCAGCAAGCGCCTTCCGCATTGCCTCGCTGTCATCTGTTTGATCGTTCTTGCCATCGGGCGGCATGCCATCGGCATTGTTGAAATCGGCTAGATTCCGGTCGGCCAAGGTCGTGGCCAACCCAATGCCGCACCAGATCGGGCACGCCATCGCGGACATGAGCAGAGCTTTGAACCAAAGTTGTTGCATGGTCTGAGTCCCATGAGTGGGTGTCTGCCCCGTCGGCAGGGAGTAAGGTCCCTGCGACCGGTCCTCGCTTTCCGGCCGACAGTGGCCGGAAGGATGTCGAGGCACGAGGACGGTCTCTGACGGAACGTAATCGGGTCTATTTGCCATAGAACCAGTCGATGCCGATCCGGGCCACGCGCAGCCCGTCATGGCAATGATAGCCAATAACGGCTATATCTTTTGCCAAGAAACTCAATGCATTGATAGCCGAAATCATCTTCCGGATCACGGGCAATGTTGCGACGATGAATGAACGTTTTCCCTTCATCTTGCGAAATGGCCGTCATCAGTGAGCCGTCTTTAAGCAAAATGAAGTCTCCCATGGCTCCCCGATAGCCCTATAAGGAACGCGGAAACTTCACCGCAAGCGTATCCTCGATTGACGCCGCGGCGTTTGTTATTGCGGTACATGCAACCGAGGAAATGATGACTGCGGTCGACAAAATGCGTAACTTCATTACACTGCCTTTCTCGTGTTGGTGGTTGGAGTAGGGATCGTTCCAAATCCTACCTTCATCCGTTCTGATC
>JAEWUR010000660.1 GCA_023397045.1 Planctomycetota bacterium | reverse complement strand
GCTCTACAGTCTGCTCAACACGACTGCGCCGAATGTCCAGTTTGTCGGAGCATCGACGCTTAATCCCGGCGATCTGCCGGCCCATCAGTGGCAACACAACGGCTATCCATCCTATCGCACGGTCGACATCTCCAACAATCTTGACGGCCTGGACACGTATGTACACGATATACTGCCGAGCGAACCCTATGATCCGAACGGCGGTTACTGGCTCGCCGGCGACCACGGCACCGGTCGTAACCCGATGTTCCCGGATGTCGTCCTGCTGCAAATCGGCACGAATGACAGGAACGACCTGACGAACTTCGAGACTCGATTGAGCGTCCTGGTGGATAGGATCGTCACCTTGCGGCCGGACTCGCACCTCATCGTGGCCGAAATCACGCCAATCGTCAATGAGACAAGCGTAGTGAGCGTCATTAACAACACGGTGAATTCCGTGGCGTCCCGATATCGTGGCTTGGGCAAACACGTCAGCGTGGTCGACTTGAATACTTCGTTTCCTTACGATGGGCTAACTCCCGATGGAACCCACCCGAATGATATCGGCTATGCGTGGATGGCCGACCAGTGGTACGGCGCCATCCAGAACATTTATGAGGCTCCTGAGCCCCGCACGCTCGTCTTGCTGCTCATCGGCTTTTTTGGGTTGTTGGGCCATGCTTGGATAAGTCATTTCAAGTGCAGACAAGCCCTCACCCTAGCCCTCTGCCGGCGGGAGAGGGGAATTGCCTTCGTCGTGGTGTTCTTGCTGTCGATGGGACTCACGTGCTCGGCAAACGATCAGCCGATCCCATCGAACGTTCTTTGCCTGGATGGGGATTCATGGTTGATCAGCACCGATCCCAAAGACGTAGGGCAGGATGAACAATGGTATCGCGGCCCGCGATCGGATGCGCGAACGGCAAAGGTCCCGTTCGTTCTCCAAGACACGTTTCCTGATTATTACGGCCTGGTGTGGTATTGGCGCGAATTTGAGGTGCCGATCAACCAACAGCCCGAGGGCCGATATCTCTTGCGGTTCTGGGCGGTTCACTACAAGGCCGACGTGTGGCTGAACGATGTGCAGATCGGGAGCCACGAGGGTGGCGAGGATCCGTTCGTGTTCGACGTGACGGACGCCATCAAGCCGGGAGAGACCAATCGGTTGGCCGTCCGCGTGCTCAATCCGACGCACGAACCGATCGACGGCATCAAGATGGGCGACTATCCCAGCCGCGGCCGTGCCGTGCCCTATCAGGCCGGCGGCTGCTGGAATATCGGTGGAATCATGGACTCCGTCGAGTTTCTCCTCACGCCGGCGGTTCGGGTGAAGGACGTCTACGTTCAGCCCGATTGGAAGACGGGCGACATTCGCATTCAGACCACTTATTCCAACGCCGCAAAGGACACCGTCAAAGCGCATCTCGAGCATGCGGTTGCGCCGGCCATGCAAGGCGAGACGCTGAACCGCTCGGTCATCCAGCGAGATCTTCCGCCGGGCGACACGGTGGTAGAATCGCAACTGACGGTGCGCGACCATCGGCTCTGGGAATTGAACGACCCGTATCTGTATCGCGTGACGGCGCGGGTGTCGGCCACACAGCCGGCGGGTGTGGACGAGTCTTCCACGCGGTGTGGATTCCGCGATTTCCGATTCGAGCGGGGAGCGTTTCGGCTCAACGGCAAACGCATTTACCCCCGCTGCGCGCACGACGCCAGTTGCAGTCCGATCAGCATCGAGATGCACGCGTTCGATCCCGATCTGTTTCGCCGCGATCTGCTCAATGCCAAAACGTTCCGGCTCAACATGGTTCGATTTTTTGAGGGCGTGCCGCAGCGGTATCAACTCGACCTGTGCGACGAGATTGGCTTGCTGGTCTACGAGGAATCCTATGCTTCCGGCGAGTTGGACCAGCCCGCGAGAGTCGACCATAGCAATACGCAGATGATTCTCCGCGACCGAAACCATCCGAGCGTGGTGATCTGGGGCCTGCTGAACGAGTCGAAGAACACGCCGCCGTTTCGCCATGCCGTCGATTACCTGCCGACGCTTCGGAAGTACGACAACACGCGCGTGGTCATGCTCAACAGCGGGCGAAACGATTTTGACCCGAACGTCGGCGGGATAAGCAATCCGGGCTCTTCGGTTTGGGAGAACGTGTTAGGCGACGCCCATATCTATCCCAGGGTGCCGATGACCGCCGCGGCGATTCGCGACCTGCGCAACTATTCGGGCAGCGGATGCGCGGTCAGGGGTGACACGGCGCTGGTGAACCAGGGCCAGCCGACGTTCTTCACCGAGGGCGGCATCGGCAGCGCCTACGACTACGAGCGAATGACCCGGTTCTACGAACAATACGGCAAAACCGCATCGATGGACGCGACCTACGCCCGCCGTCTGCTCGACCTGTTCCTGGTCGACTACAAGGCGCTACACATGGAGGAGGTCTTCCCGTTTCCCAGCGAATTCTTCAAGGCAAGCAACACGCGCATGGCCGACGAGCGGCGGCGATTCATCAACGCCGTTCGGGCCAACCCGAAGGTGATCGGCTATAGCATGACGGGGCTGGTCGATCAGGGAGGCGGCGGCGAAGGGCAATGGACGGCATTTCGCGAGTTCAAGAAAGGCACCGGCGACGTGCTGTTTGACGGGCTGGCGCCGCTGCGATGGTGCAACTTCGTCGAGCCGGTCAACATTTATCGAAACACTCCCGTCCGACTCGAGGCGGTTCTTGCCAACGAAGACGTGTTGTCGCCCGGAAAATACCCGGTCCATCTGGTTGTCGTTGGTCCGAAGGGCAATCGGGCGTTCGAGAAACAAATTGAGATCACCATTCCCGCGACAACCGCCGAATCCGAAGCGCCGATGGTCTTGCCGGCCTTCGACGAAACGGTCGTGATCGACGGGCCGCCGGGAAAATACCGTTTTTTGGTCGAGTTTGAGAGCGGCGGCGCAGCCACCGGCGGCGAAACCGAGTTCTATGTCGCCGATCCGGTGGATCTGCCCTCGGTCGACGCCGAGATTGTCCTGTTCGGCGATGATCCGCAGGTGGTGGAATGGCTTTCCAAGAACGGCATCAAACACCGGCCGTTCGATGCGGCCACGATGACGTCGCGCGAGGCGATCCTTGTTCTCAATCCGCCGCAAGAGAACACCCGAGAAGCGCTCGTCGCGCTGGCCGAGCACATGGCCCGAGGCTCGACGGCGGTTTTCTTGTCGCCGAGTTCGTTGGCGCGCGAACAAAACAACGTCGGATGGCTGCCGCTCGAGAACAAAGGAGGCTATGCCGGAATGCCCAACTGGCTGTACCATAAGGACGAATGGTGCAAACACCATCCCATTTTCGATGGGTTGCCTTGTGGTGGTTTGATGGACTACACGTTCTATCGCGAGTTGATCTCGGACAATGTCTTCTACGTTGCAACGCCGCCCGACGAATCGATCGCCGGAGCCACCCAGGCGGCGCTCGGATACGGCGGCACCGGCGTTATCCTGGGCGGTTACCGTTTCCACGAAGGGCGGTTTCTCATCAATTCGCTGCTGATTCGCGAGAATCTCGAAAAACATCCGGTCGCCGATCGGCTGTTGCGCAACATGCTCCGCTGGGCCTCCACCGATTCGTCCAAGCCGCCCGCCGCACTGCCGGCCGATTTCGATGCCCAACTCGAAAGAATTGGCTATCACGCGCCGAACGATTGACTCCCGATGACATCGCACACTGCCGGTCACACATGAGAGGCCTGTCCTGCAATTCGGCCTATGATTGAAGCAATCGGCCGAATGAGCACGCACGGGTCGTGTGTTACAACCTCCGTTCCTATCCTGCTCGGCGTTGGATATACCTTCACTACCGCATATCGATGTCGAATCGGTTCGTGCCCGGCCCGACCGTCAAGGTGAGGCCGCTCGTCGCAAGGTCTCGATATCGTTCGGGGATGTCGAGACATTTCGGCCGTACTGGAGGCGTCATCGCACCGAGGGGCACTTCGACTCGCGGGGGAACGACTGCAACAACGTAAACGCCCGCAGGCAGTCCGTTGCCTTTGGCCGTCTGGATGGCATAGGTTCCATCGGGCTGGAGAATGCCGAAGACGTCGAAGCCGCCGGCGGAATTGCAGAACCGCACCATGCCCTGGGCCACCGGCTTGCCCTGGAACGTTACCTTGCCGAAGACCGGGCAAGCGTCCTCGCCCGAATTGCAGCCGAAGAGAAGGACGGCCGTCAGAAGGAAAGGCGTAACCTTGTATCGCAGCGGAATGCGTTTGAGAATCATGTCTTCCTCTACCAAGCGTTGCCGGGTATGGGGTTGCCGTCGTCACGGTTCGCCAAGTTGTACAGAACGTTAATGTTCAGCCCTTCGGAAAGAAACTGGACCGACCCGTCGGCGAACAACGTGTGCGCGCCGCTGGGATGGGCCGATTGGATGGGCGAGTTCGGACCGCAGTTGCCGCCAATGCCGGGACTGTCCGCGGTTTTCCAGTTGATCGGATACCGCACGCAGGTGAGATTCATTTGGCGCTCGCTTCCGTTGGGATAACCGGCGTAGAGGATCGGGCCGGTCGAAAAACCATGTCCACAATCGGCGCGGCAGTCGACCTCAGCCCCGGTCGATGAGATGAGATAATCCGATTGCTCGCCGACGGCGATCGTATTTGAGGTTCCATCCGTGATCTGAGCGATGCCTACCACCTCGCCGGGAACCAGCACGCCGTGTTTGCTGTTGCGACCGGTGCCGCCGTCGGCGACCGTGACTTCGAGCGTCATGGTGTCGCTGGTTCCGCCATCTCCGCCGCCTTCAATGCCCACATAGGTCGTTTTGGCGATATTGGCGAAGCCATTGCCGGACGTGTTGAGCGCGACGCGTTCCAATTGGCTCGATGGGCAAAACAGAAAGGCGAACTGCTTGTCTTGCAGCAGCGCGTAGTTCGGGTGCGTGCTGCCGCTGACGAATCCCGAGCAGTTGTAGTTGTATTTGTCGTAGATGTTGTTCTGTTCGGCGTAGGCGAGCAGGCGAATCCAAAACGACACGGTCGGGTTCTGGCCGCCCATTCCGCCGGGCGGGAAGGCGCCATAGGTGCACTCGTAGTTGTGCATGGCCAGCCCGACTTGCTTGAGGTTGTTGCAGCATTGCATTCTCCTCGCCGCCTCGCGCGCCGCTTGGACGGCGGGGAGCAACAACGCAATCAAGATGCCGATGATCGTGATGACCACAAGCAACTCAACGAGTGTGAAAGCGTTTTTTTGTAGATAACGTCTCAT
>JAEWUR010000645.1 GCA_023397045.1 Planctomycetota bacterium | reverse complement strand
CCTGCGCGGGCTCCGGATTTGAATTCCTACGCTGAAAGCTGCGTTTCCAGAGTTAAATCCGAGTGTCTCAACCACTTCATTGTTTTCGGTGAAGAACATTTGCGGTATATTCTCAAAACGTGGCTACATCACTACCACTACGAACGGCCTCACAGGGGACTTGGTAATATTCCCATCATGTCCGCCCTTCCAACACCGGCGCCGATCGAAGATTTCGATCTGAATGAAATCGTCTGTCACGAATCGTTGGGCGGGTTGTTGAAGCACTACGAGCGGCGTGCTGCGTAGTGCTGGATATGATTTGTCGTTCTCTGTCTCGTACCATGCGCTGGCAGGAATGGCTGACGGGATTCCGTTCCCATCTCAGTCTTCGTGCCCGCCATCGGAAGGTGGCACGTAACCTCATTTCTATTCGTTGTAACACTGGTCAGCGCTGTGGGTTCCGGATGATTTGTTTATGAGCCCCGTCGATTCTGTTCTCCTTCATTTCTGCTATCAAGACTCGCTGATGGACCAGGACAGCGAGGGTTGCGTTGCCTAGGAAGAGCATTCGTACCAGGTATCGAGCCGAGGGAGTTGGATCTCGACATCGGTTGACATTTGTGAAATACGGTGCGCCAAATCGGCCGTGTCAATGGTATTGAAAGCGAACATGCCAAAATGATGTGGAACCAATCGGGGAATCCCGGCACCCAAGCAGAGAGAAACAGCTTCCTCAAAGGCCATGTTGCCCGGCACGCCGTGACTTCGACGATATTCGTCGCGCCCGTTGATGGGAAGCAGGGCCAAGTCAATATGTTCATTTCTCAGGTGTTCCACAAGGCCAGGATAGGGAACACAATCGCCAGAATGATAGATGGTGTATTCAGGAAGCCGCAATAGGTAACCTAAAAAACGATATTGGCCAGATTCGTTTGTCTCAAGTGATTCGTGGGCTGAAGGAATCGCGCGGACTTGTATGTTGTCGGCTAGCGCACTCGTCTCGCCACCGTCGATCGAGATTGTCCGTTCGATAGGAATGCGTAATCGTGCGGCCGATTCAAGCTCTGCCCGGGGTACAACAAAACGACACGTTGGATTCCTTGCTGCGATCGTTGGAATCGTGCCGGGGTCCATGTGGTCCGAATGTCGATGCGTACAGAGAACTGCATCCACGTTGACGAGTTCTGCTGGAGCAATCGGCGGTGCGTGAAGACGGATGTGTGGAAACTCCCTCCGTTTGTATTTCTCTGCCAGCGAATCCGACAAATATGGATCGATGAGAATCAGACACCGTTCGGATCGGATGGCAAAACCGGCTTGGCCGAGCCATGCAAGACCCGAAGCGTGTTCGGGTAGATCAGCACGCAAAAACGTCCGCAAATCGCCGTTGTGAGCTCGAATTGCCATCGTACGAGTCTTTCTGACGCCGTCATCACAGCCTGCGTGTGACGCGTCGCCTAACTCTCGCATTTTGCTACAATTCTCACCGTCTCAATGCACCGATCGCGAATGTCGGTCCAACGGCCCTCAGTAAGATCTTGTTGCTTCGCAAGCCAGCTTCCGCCGACAGCCGCCACGGCACTCAAAGCCAAATAGGCCGGGAGGTTCTTCGTGTTCACGCCTCCGGTCGGCATGAACCGCAAGCCTAAATGTGCATACGGCGCGGCCAACGCCTTCAGCGCATCAACGCCGCCGCTTGTCTCGGCCGGGAAGAACTTCAGGAGCGTGCGCTGCATCGAAATTGCCTGCTCAATTTCACTGGGGGTACATACTCCCGGTACGAACGGCAGACCGATCTCCTTCGCATAGCGGACGATATCGGGATTCAATCCGGGAGCAACGGCGAACTTCGCACCGGACGATTGTGCCGCACGGAGGTTTTCTCGCGTCAGGACCGTACCGGCCCCCACAAGCAGCTCCGGGCGTTCGCGAGACAGTATTTCAATCGCCTCGGCAGCGGCTGGCGTGCGAAAGGTGATTTCGACGAGGGGCAGGCCGCCGTCCAGAAGAGCATCCGCCAAAGGAATTGCCGCTTCGGCCGAATCGATCGCGACGACCGGCACCACGCGATGCTGAGCGACAATCTGCAAAACGTCATCTTGGGACATTTCTTTCATCCTGCTATCGAACAACGTGTGAGGTGACGCACAAGATTGTCAACTGCCACCGAAACGGCCCGGTTGACGCTCTCCGTGGTAAAGCCACCAATGTGCGGAGTGGCGATGACTCGTTTGTGTGCGATCAGTGGATTGTCGCGGGGCGGCTCTCGGTCGAAGACGTCGAGCGCCAATCCCGCGATATGGCCGTCATCCAGGGCAGCTGTTACGGCATCGGAATCGATCAGATCGTAACGGGCCGTGTTGACCAGCAACACGCCCGGGCGCATCTTGGCGATGGCGGCTGCGTCAATCAACGGGCGGCCATGTGAAGGCGGCGGGCAATGCAATGTAACGGCGTCGGCCGAGACATATACCTCGTCGAGCGGCGCGAACCGAAAACGGTCGGAAAGATCAAATGGTCTTTCCATGAACACATCGTGCGCGATGACGCTCATTCCGAGGCCGATTGCCATTTCGGTGACGCGCCGCCCGATTCTTCCACATCCTACGACGCCGAGCGTCTTTCCGGCCAACTCGACGCCGATTCGTCGCTGCCACAGGCCTTCTTTGATGGAAGAATCACTCGGTGCGATCGATCGGGCGAGCGCCAACAAAAGCCCGACGGCCAGTTCCGCCACCCCCTCGGCGTTGGCGCCTTCAGCGCGGCAGATCGTAATATTCCGTTGCCTCGCGGCATCCAGATCGATATTGTCGACGCCCGTCCCATTGCGACTGATGACTTCTAGTTCGGCAGCCGACTCAATCACCCGGCGCGTCACAGGCTCTACGCCCGCAAGATATCCGACGCAACCGGGCAGCAGATCGAGTAATTCCTCCTCGCCGGGTTGCCGGCCGGCCGTAGAGAATATCACCTGAAAACCATCGGCGACGAGACGGTCGAGCGCCGGATGTCCGCCAGCGGTCAACGATCTCGGCGTAACGAGAATCTTGTTCATGGCTCGATAACCTCGCGTCCCTGCCGAATGAAGAGGCGTTTCGGAAAGCCTTCGGTGGCAATATCGCCGTAGTTATGACCCGCATCGCCGGGATATACGCAGAAAGAGATGAGTGGCTCGTTTCCCGTATTGATCGATCGATGGGCCCAGTAGGGCGGTACGTAAACCATGCGATTTCGAACCATCGGCTCGAACACGCAGTCGCCCTCGGCCGTTTTCATCGCCATGTAGCCGTTGCCGCGAATGCAGAGATAGATCTCAGCGGTCTTGGCAATCGTATGGTAATGCCCTTTGGTAAAGAAGCACTCGTCACCGACGCGGCCGGGCTGCAATTTGCTGACGCAGAACAGCAGTTGGCCATACTCTTCGGGAATGTTCTTCTCGAAGACTTCGTAGTGCAAGGGGTTGCCGGAGTCGATCAGCCGTTGCAGAGCCTCGGCGTCTTGGTAGTAACCGATCATATCCGAGGCGTTCCGAACCAAGGTGCGGTCGGGATCGCTCATCACGCCTTCGATCAGGTCAATGTCAACGCCAAACGGCGTCATGTGTTGCATTTTGTCCATGGTTCGGAACGGCTCCTTATTTTCTCGTTTCTGCGGCAATGCGCGAAAGGTCATCGAATACCGGGCCGCTGGTGGGAATGTCGAGGTGAAACACTTCGGCGATCACACGCGTCCAGCCGTGAATGAAGTAGACCCAACCGTCTTCGACCGTCAGGCGTTGCTGCAATTGTTGGGCTCTCGCTTGATCCAGAAACACCAGATTGCCGCGGTAATTGAAATCCCAAGCGAAGCCGTTTTCGGGAAACCTCGCAACGCCGGTGATCGGCGAGCCGGGGGCGTCTTTGCCGAGCCCCGTGGCATTGGCAACCAACGAACGCGGCTTCAAGCCAGCAACCAAGGCGTCGTTGTCGTCCGGCGTCGGCGTGTGGACGTATTCGACAGGGATCGGACAGTCGAGTTGTCGATGGACCGCTCGAATTTCGTCAAGCCTTGCCGGACTGCGATTGGTCACAATGATCCGTGACGGCCGATTTCGCCCATGAAACGAGTCCATCATATAAGACGTCAAGGCGATTGACGATCCGCCTGCGCCGAGCACCAACGCCTCGGCCCCGGTTTGCCGCCAATGGTCGGCGGGCAGAAACGCCTCCAGCGACAAGCCGCTGGTGATGGGGTCTTTGGCATGGCCGACAAGCTTGCCGTCGCGTTTCGATATGCTACTGACCTCACCCATCAGTTGGGCATAGGGATCGAGTTCGTCGAACAGGTCGCGGCACGCTTTCAAAAGATCGATTTTATGCGTTGTGACCAACGCACCACACGACAGAGGGTCGCTTTTGATATGTTCGACGGCATGGCGATACACATCCTTCTTGTCATGCCATTTGCAGTCGATTCCACGAATCACGGTGTTTTTCAGGCCGAGATATTCGGCCCAACGCGGAAAAACGTCCATGATCGACGATTTTCCGGTTGTCACGCCGATGAAATACATTGTCGGCTGGGTCGCCTTCTCATAGGGATGATCTGCGGTCGCCTGGACTGCCATTGCCATATCTTTCGTTCTCTCAGTTTTGCTGGTCGTTAAGATAGCTTAAGAAGGTCTGGTACCGATTCAATCGGCCGGCGTAGAGTTCCGCCAATGAATGCCGTGGGCGAATTGTCTTCGACAATGGAATCCACCGATTGGCCGCTGTCGTGAGTTTGTCCAGAAGGCCGACGCCGACACCGGCCAACATGGCAACGCCCAGCGGCGCACCTTCGTTTCGCTCGATGCGGCGCAAGGGCGTCTGCAAAACGTCCGCCTTCAGTTGATTCCAACAGTTACTTCCGGCGCCCCCACCCGTGACGCGAATTTCCCGGACCGGAAGATCTATGTCCATCGTGGCAATCGCCCGTCTAAAGAGGGCATATTCCATTGCAACGCTCTCCAACATGGCGCGATACAAGTGCGCCAACGAATGATTCCAAGCCAGTCCGATCCAAGCTCCTCGGACGGCCGGTTGCGCCGGACAGACGCGGCCGCACATGTGGGGAATGAACATTGGAAGCGATTCGTCGGGTGGAACGGCGCCGGCCAGGTCATCCAACATCTCGAACGTCAACGACTTGGGGCCGGTCGTACGCCCACCGCCGACGACTTCTCGGCGAAACCATTCGAGATTCATACCGCCGCCGTTGATATAGGCGTAAGGACGCCAAAGTCCAGCGATTGCCGATCGTCCACAGGCCAACATGCGATTGTGTGTATCGGGCAAAAACTCGGCCGCCGTCATGGCAAATACGGAGGCGGTTCCTGCCACATCGACGCCGATGCCCTCACGGACCGCACCGCAGGCCAAAAAGCTTGCCGTCGTGTCACCACAACCGGCCACAACCGGCACATCCGGCCTCAGCCCGCATCGCCGTGACGCTTCGCCGCTCAATGCCCCGACGATTGACGCCGGATCGACGATCGCAGGTAGTTTTTGCGCATCGAACCCGAACTCCCGGCAAAGCGATTCATCCCAACATGCTTGCCGATTGTCGGCAAAACCGGAGAAGTGCAGATAGGTCGAGTCGATGTATGCTTCGGAGCCATCCAAGCCGCAAAGACGCATTGCGGCGTAGCCGCCAGGCTGCACAAACGCGGCAATTCGGCGATAATCGTTCTTGCGTTCGTGCATCCACCATAGTTTCTTCGGG
>JAEWUR010000638.1 GCA_023397045.1 Planctomycetota bacterium | reverse complement strand
GGCTTGGCGATCTCGCTCGACGGCAATCGAATCAACTCGCTTTGCTCGTCCGACGAAAAATTCAACGTCAACAGGAAGAAGATGCACAACTGAAACGTGCAATCGATCAGCGGCGTCATATCCGGATTGGCGTTATAACTCTGACGGCTTCGATAACGCATGCCCTGCCTCAGCTCTTCTTCGCGGCAATTGGAACGCCCGCGAAACGCTTCATCAAATTGTCGCTCAACGCGCCGACTTCGCCCAACTGCCGCGCCAGGCGATTGCGAATAATGTGGTAAAAGGCCAACGTCGGAATGGCGATCCACAGGCCGACGACCGTGGTGACCAACGCCGTACCGATGCCTTGGGCCAACTCCGACGGCTTCGGCGTCACGTTGCTGTGCGCGATCACGTCGAACGCCATCACCATGCCGTCGACGGTGCCCAACAAACCGAACATCGGGCCGATCTGCGCGATCAGCGCGATATACCCGTTGCGTTGCTCCAACTTCATGCTTTGTTCTTCGCCGACTTCGCGCATCGCTTCTCGCGAAACGTCATAACCGTCCGAAAGGCGCGACATTCCGGCCGCCAACACCTTGCCCAAGAATGAACGGCTGTCCTTGGCCAACTCGTAGGCCTCTTGGTATTTCTTCTCGTTCAATTTCGCTTCAAACGCCGCGACTAGATCGTCCGGGCAGATCACCTTGCGTCGCATCCCCAGCAGAATCATCACGAACAACGCCACGGCGTTGAACGTGATAATCAGAAAGATGATGACATAACGATATCCCAACGAGTTATAGAGCCAAACCAAGAAACTCTCTTTCGACGATCCCCCGTCGGATGCGGTCGGTTTCTCGGCAGCAGGGGCGGGCGCGGCGGCCAGCTCCTCATCTTTCGGCGCGGCCTCCTCCTTGCCCTTCTTCTCCTTGGCCGCGTCCACATCCTTGTCGCTGAAGTTCAATTCGTCGAGTATATCGCCGGTCTTCGCGCCCGCCTCGTTGGCAGCCGCGCCTTCCGCGGCAGCGCCTTCCGCATCCGCCGGCTTCTCCTCGACGCCGCTTCCCGAACCGGCTGGGCCTGTCTCGCTCGCCTCGGCCGCGGGCGTCTCCGCCGACGCCGCCGGACTCGCTGCCTCCTCGCCAACCGCCGGTGTCGCCGCTGGCGCCGGCGTCGTTTCATCGGCCGCGCAGACCGATGCCGGACCGCTAACGATCCCTGGCGAAAAAATCACCGTGACGGCCACCAAAAAGACAGCCAACCCGAAAAACACCGCCAAACGATCATGAACCGTTGCCAAACGCATGTGCGCCTCCAGAAAGTCATCCTCTACCTCGGTACAATTCCTATTGTACTTCGGCATTTTCCGCATCTCAAAGGCTATCCCCAGCCTTACCCCCCATTTTTGCGTGCCCACGGGCTGTCGCGATACTGTTCGTCCAACGTGCGTCGGGCGGCATTGGCCCGCTCACTCTTGTGGACGCTCTCCCACAAGTCGACCAGGTTCGCCAACGCCTCGGCATGGGCTTCCGGTTGCGACGCATAGAGAATATCGACGTGAAGAAACGCCAACAAAGCGTCTTTCGTGCGTCCCGCCTGACGGTAGGCCGTGCCCAGCGCGTTGTACGCCCGCGCCATCATCGGTGCGTCTTCCGGATCGGCCGTACTCAGCACCTCTTCGACCATTTGAATCGCGGCGTCCGGTTTCTGCGTCGCCGTCAACGCGCTCGCCTTGCCCAACCTCGCCGCCAAACGTTGCGACTGCGCCAGTTCGCCCTCGGCCAACGAGCCGATCACCCGATCGAAGGCACTTTCGGCCTCCCGGGCTTTGCCCTGCGCCAGCAGCGCGCGGCCGGTGGCCACACCCGCCCGCATCTTGTAGTCGGGCCACGGCGCATTCTCAAGCCGGGCGTAATATTCCGCCGCCTTGGCATATTGCTGGACCGCCACCAGCAGATCGCCGACCGTCTCGGCGGCTTCGAAATAGTGATAGCTCTTCGGATTGGCGTCGACAAACTCCACCATCATCCGTCCCGCGTCTTCCAGCGACCCCTTGCCGCTCATGGCCAATCGCGAAGCACACAGCGCCTTGTAGAAATCGATATCCGGCTTGTTCTCCGGCCGCGCGGCGTCTTCCTTCTTAATGCGTTCCAACGCGGCCATCGCGTCGGCATAGCGCCCGCCCAAGACGTGCGTCTTCGCCGTTCGCAGCTCCGAGGGATCGGTGTCCAAAAAAATCGTCTGGATCTCATTGACCGGCACCTTCTGCGATGCGCCGCCGACGCCCTCCAGTTCAACCTCCAATGGGCTAATGCTCGCAACGCGACCGATCAAGGTGCTTTTCATCGTCTTGATCGAATCGAATGCGTTGCACGTCTGCACCACGGCAAAAACAACCGCGGCGGCAATCATGATTCGGTGTATTCTCATGGCTATTCTCTGAATGTCGCTCGTCAATGACCTAGGATTTCGACAGTCCTTCTTCCTTGACTCCCAAAACTCGCTGTATCTTCCGCAACAACGTATCGTACTGCGCGAAACGAGCGGCCCCGCCCATCTCCGGATCCAATTTGTGCAAGATCGTGATGTCGCGTTCCGCCTGACCAAGAATTTCCGTCCGCTCGCTGCCGGTCTTGCTCATCGCGAGCAGATACCGGCACAATGCCAGATTGTAACGCGCCTCGTGGAACAACTCCTGCCGCTTATCGTCCGACTCAATGCGACTGGCAATGCCGCCCCACCCCCAAACCACCGTGTTGTTGTTCTTATCCAACGGCGTCCCGCCTCGTATGGCATACAGATACACTTCCGGCTTGTCTTCGCCCCACATCTGAAAGATCGCGGCCACCGCCCGTTGCGGGCCGATCAATGTGCTCCTCACCTTCAGAATCTCGACCAACGTGTTGACGGCCTGCTCATATTCACCCAAACGGCAAAGGCTGTCGGCCAGTTGCATCCGCACCGTGAAGATCGAATCCTCGTCCTCCGCAAATTCCGGATCCTCAAGATACGCCCGAAGAATCAGCCGATAGGCCTTGACCGACTCGCGATAATACGCGGCGGCCTCGGGCGGCGGTCTCCTCCCGACCGACGGGATCTCGGCCGCTAGATTCACATACGCCTCGGCGGCCCATTTCAACATGCCGTAATCCAATTCTCGCGACGGGCGCTCGATCAGGTGATCCAACAGCAGTGTGTACCCCGGAATCGCCCGCGACAACCCCTCGCGGTCGCCCTTCTCACGCATCTGCTCGATCAATTCCTCCAACTGCTGTGCCAACAAGCAGTACATGGGCGCGAGATCCACATTGACCGCCATCGACTCGAGCCGTTTCAACGTCTCGTCGAGGTGATCCAACTGAACCGCGCCGATATAAGCGCGAAGCGCCGCCTTGAAGGTTTCCAATCGGAAACTGCGATCCTCGGCCACGCTATCCTGGGCTACGATCAGCGTGTAGGGTCCGACTTGCGGGTCGTCGAGCCACTGAATCGCGTCCGCCGGCTGTCCCAATTCCAGATATATCTGTGCGAGCGCAAGAACCGCCGTGGCCAGCGTCGTATTGACCGGTCCCCCGGCGTCCACCGGCTTGCGCATCCGCGCCACGCCGTCGGCCAGCGATTTCTGCGCCTTGGCGAACATCTCGTTCAACTGGCTCCGCGCCGGCCGCTTTTCCTCGGGAAGTCGTTTGCCCTGAAGATACGCCCTCCACAGCGTATGGCCCGTCATCAGTTCCGTCTCGCCGCGCCGAGGCGACTCCTCCGAAACGTGATTCAGATACTCCGATGCCTTGTCCAACTCGCCGTCATTGATCGCCACTCGGATCAAGATCATCCAGGCCTCGTCGGCTGCCGGGCTGTCCGGCCACCGGTCGGTGATGAACTGCGCCATCCTCACCATCCGGTCTTTTTCCAGTTGCCGATCCTCGCCCTTGCGATTCTCGTCCAACATTTTCGAGTAGGCCGCCATTGCCAACTTCGCCGCCTGTTGCGCCTGCCCCCACAACGGATAACTCCGCGCAATGAACTCGCCGATCACCGAGGCGTCATAATACTCGCGACCGCTCCAGAACAAATACGCCAGGTTGTAGCGCATCTTGTTCAACTCCTCGATGTCGACGTCCGACGGCGAGTGCGCCAACGCGAATCGATAGTTCCGCAGCGCCTCGGCTCGCAATTCCGGCTCTTCCGACGAATCCAAATCCGTCTCGTGCAAGCGGTCCCACGCGATGTTCGCCCGGTCCCGTGCTTCTTGATACGTCGCACCGGTCGGCGACTTCGACTTGGCTCCGCTCAACAGCGGGTCGGACAATCGGATTCTCGCTCGACGGCTGTAATCGTTCGGATGCAGCGTCACGAACGTCAATAATTCCTTCGCGCGTTGCAGCATGTCGCCGCGTTGCTTGACCGCCTGCAACGAATCGACCTTCACCGACCTCGCAAACTCCAACGCCGCTTCGCCCGCGAGACACTTGATCGCCAGCGCCTCGTTGCTCGTGTCGTTGCGCACCGCGATGTTCGTCTCCCAGTAGTCGTAGATCGCCAACGCCTCGATGTATTGCTTCAACGGCGGAGACAATTCGATCTGCAACGCCAGCACCGTCGCCAGATTCCGCACCCGATGGTAGTCTTCGTGATAGTCTTCCTTCTCGCGAACCTCCTTCAAAATCGACAGGGCCTTCGCGTGGTCGCCCTGATCCTTGTAGCATCGGGCTTCGTTAATCCGCGCATAAAAACCGCCGACGCGCTTGTTGAACTTCTCGTAATAGTCGGCGAACATCTCGGCCGCGGCGCCCAGATTCTTCTTGTAATCGTCCGACTCGGGATCGTACGTCTTCGCGATCTCGTAGGTCACCGACCCCAACGCCAGCCGGGCCTGCATCACTTCCGTCCGAACCTGCGTGCGCTCTTCGATCTGAGTCTCGTTGTCGGGATCGACGTCCTTATAGTCCTTCAGCTTCTCCGTCACCGCGTTGTCGAGAACAACGAACAACTTCTGCGCATCCTGGAACAACGCGCGCGCCTCGGTCGTCAATCGCTCCGTCTCCTCCGGCGACCGGCTGAATCGCGCCGCCAGCGCCAACTTCAACCGACCTCGATCCATCAGGAGATTGGCCAAATTCGATTGCGCCTCCAACGCCAGCCAGTGATTCGAGTGATCGGCCAAAAACTTCTCGAAAGCCACCTTCGCCTCGTTCAGCCGCTTCTCCCGATCCACCATCGGAAGCGTCTTGGCGCTCTCCATCAACGTGACGCCGATCTCGTAGTCGACGACCACGCGAAACGTCCGTTCGGCCAAAGGGCTGTTCCGCATGGACTCGATATAGTCCAACGCCGAATCGTAGTATTGCCGATCGCGCAATCCCTGGACGAACGCATGGGCGCGCTCGGCGGCCGCGACCGAACGGCTCGCAACGTCGCCCAGGCACGCAGCGAGGAACACCGCCGCCGAAAGCAGCATTCCGCGCCAGCATGTCATTCGAGATTCGCTCATTGGATAAGAAATCGCCCTCGACCTGCGGTCGCCCCTCGGCCGGCCTAATCGCGGTCTGCAAAATTCACTGGTATCTCTAACGCGCCGGCTGCCCGGACTCCGATCCCTTCAGTGTAATTCCTTTGCCCACGATCACACAAGCAATTTCACCCGGCGTGGCACCCATTCTTAACCTATTGGCGGCCGATCCCTAGTTGGGATAGAATGATTTCGCCGATTCCGGCGACTTTGCGGCTTCTACCTCCTTTTTCTAAGCTCCCAATCGTGCTCGACTTCCACCAAAACCCATCGCGGCGAAGCGCTCCCGTCCGGCACGAACAACGTCGCTTGTTCATGCTGTTCCTAATGTTGGGGGTTACTTTTTTGGTGTTCGGCTGGGCTCGAAATCCCGACGCGTGGAAATGGATCGATCGCCTGGCCCCCCCAGGCCAAGGGGGAGCCCAAGTCACGTCGATCGACAATCGACTTGATGCGCTACCGCCGCGCAGCGATCTGCCGCAAGACGCTTTTTTGATGCCCACCGATGCGAAACCGGCCCGGTCGGAATCGACCGAGGGCTTTTTCCCCGGCGTGCAACCTGAAGACTTCGCCGCGATCCGCGACGATTCGCCGTCGCGGCGCGATGAACAAACCGTCGCGCTCCGCCTTTTCGACATCCTGAACCGGAACGACCTCAAAACCCTCGAAAAATACTCCGCAGGCCCGATCTCCTACGCCCAACTGTTCCAGCAACCGCAACTCTACCGCGGTCGGCTCGTCACCATCGCGGGAATCGTTCGTCGGGCGAACTGGCTGAACTTGCCCAAGAACTCCTACGAAATCCAGGGCTACTACCAGATTTGGCTCTGGCCCAACGACAACCCGT
>JAEWUR010000429.1 GCA_023397045.1 Planctomycetota bacterium | reverse complement strand
GAATATGCATCGTTCGAAGAGCAGCGATTTTGCCGCATGGCACACGACATTGGCAGGACTTTTGATCACCTCGTTATGAACCGCCGTCAGTCCGGTCGCGCGATAGAACGGCTTTTTCCAATCCAGCACGAAGTTCGCCTGCAGATCGACGAATCCGATCTCGCTCGGTCGCAGCCAGGATCCATAGTCGAACGTGACGCCGTTGAATTGGATGTGTTCGACAGGCTGGTCCAGCGTGCCGCGCAACTCCACGAGCGTCTCGACCGTCGGAACGGTGACCTCGACCTTGGCCATGTCTTCGCCTTCACGCGGCATGTAATAGACCGTCTTCGCCTTGCGGTCCAAATACCATTCGCCGGGCTCGTCGAGCAGTTCCATCGCGTTTTCCATATGGCGGCGGTCCTGAAACTGCTCGTTTAGAATGCTAACGCCTTCTTTCGCCTGGGCGTGGTCGAAGTGAGGTTGTAGCATGGTAATTAGTGCGCGGTCGCCATCGCGGCGGATGCTCGCCACTTTGCATCGCGTCTGCGTCCAAATCCCCTGGTAGACGAACTCGATGTCGTCCGGATTCTTCCAATCCGCCATGCCGACGGTCGTTGTCCAGTAGCCGTCACTGCCCTGTGGTTCCAGTTCGGCAGGCATGTCGCCACGGGCTCGCGTCGCGCGAACGCCGTTGATGTACAACTGCCGGAAGTTGTCGACAGGGGCCGGCGCCTTCCAGATCCCGCCGCTATTCTCCGTCCATCCAGCAACCGGTCGGCCGCCGCTGATGACAGGCGTCTCACCCTCCGCAGCCTTATAAATCACATCAAAACCATTCGTACCGGAGTCGCCGGCATCAAACGCGATGGTGCGATCGACCGTGTAAACGCCTCCGTGAAGGATGACCTCGATGTCGCCGGTCATGTCGCGGTTGACGGTTCTGACCGCCTGCCTGGCTCTTTCGATCGTCGCGAACGGCTGGCCCTCGGCGCCGGGATTCTGGTCATTTCCATTCGTGGCGACGTGATAGGTTGCCTGCGGTTCGGCCATGACGGCCGCGGCATTCACGAGGCAGATCAGCATGGCAATACGGAAGCGGTACATCATCATGAGGTGGGATCCTTCGTCGTTCGCGGATAGGTGGGAGGGTAAGCAGTTTTAGCAGGAAAGTCTTCGCGTCGCGATCGGCATCACGAGCGTCGTCAGAGACAGGGCAACAATTTTTTCGCTACAAGCTCTTGGCCTTTGTTGTTCGGATGGATTCCATCGAGGAGAAGGTCATCGACGGAGCAATCGGGCTGCTCGCCGTATTCGAGAAACGCCCGATAGACATCCACCAGGGGCACCTCCTCCTTGCGGGATACTTCGCGAACGATGTCGGCATAACCGGCCAGCAGCACGTTGAAACCATCCGCGCTATTGGGTTGATAGGGCGACTTGCCGTAAACCTTCTTCATTTCGTCGGTCCATCGCAGCGGGTTCGGCGTCATTAAGACGACCGATACGCCGCGATTCTTAAGCGTTCGCACAAAATGCCTTAGGTTCTTCTGAAAATCCTGGCGTGAGACGCGCGGCGACGTCGCGGGCGGATCTCGCCACACGTCCACCGCCGAGTCATTGATCCCAAATTGGATGATGACCACATTCGGTTTTTCGACAAGCACGTCCTTCTCGAACCGTTTTCTTGCATCCTCGGTCGTGTTGCCGGGAACGCCCGAATTGACAACGCGAACGGCGATACCCTTTCCGGAAAGCGATCGCTCAACCAGCGTCGGGTAAGCGGTCAGTTCGCCTCGCGGGGCGGTTGTTGAATCTCCAAATGCGACAATGACATTTTGCTGGCACCGCGCGGGCACCGCACCGCCAATAGCCAGCAACAAAATGGTCATCGAAAAAATGAGGTATCGATAGGACATGTTTTTGGCGTACTCGTCCGAAAGGCATTGGTGTGAAATGGAAGGAACGCGATGTCTCATGCTCAATCGAGGGCCGCCATCGACCGGGATCATACTTCATCTGCGTCGCCAAAAGGCGAACAGAGCCATCAACATTCCCACAACGCCGAGCACTCCGGTCGAAGGCTCCGGCGTTTGAATGAAGGCGTCGGCAAAGCGGGTCCCCAAAGTAATTTGACCGTCCGTCCCATAGTGGCCAACATAGGCCCACGGCAGGTCGTCGGAGTTGACCCACGAAGCATGGCCGACGACTCCGGGGACGGTCTCTTGGGCCGACCTGACCAAGGAGTTGTTTTCCGAAGTTCCCCAATAGGTCGTGATGCGACCGAGGACGAACGGCATCTCGGGCGATTCAAAGTCATTTCGGACCTTGTTGATGAAAGCCGTGAGGTTGGCCGCGTAGGCTGCCGACTGGGCATCGGCATTGGGGTTGTTTTCGTCGGCATCGCTTTCGCCCTGCATCCAAAGCATACCGGCGATGGTCGGGTTCGCACCTCGGCCGGCAAGGTCGGCCATCGCCGTCGTGACGATCGTCTTGAACGCATTGTAGGCAGGACCGCTTCCATCCGGATTCCAGTCGACCGCCAAGTTCGTGGAGCTCGACGCGTATTTGATCAGGTAAAGGTTGTCCTGCGGGAATGCGTTATGCATTGCGTATCCGAAGCTCACTTCGGGACCAAACGTCTTGCCGCCGGGGGTCCAATGATACCCATAGCC
>JAEWUR010000555.1 GCA_023397045.1 Planctomycetota bacterium | reverse complement strand
AGTGTGAACTGCGGGAAGGAGGTGACATAAACCGACACATTGTCGGCGACCTCTCCGCAAGTGTTTGGTGTTATATTGGCGCCGTTCGCGTTTTTGCATTGCGGGAATGTCTCTCGCAAGCGCGTCCGGCGGAAGAACGATGCATGGGAGAATGTACGATGAAAACGCGATTCGTGTTGTTGAGCTTGGTCGTGCTGGCCTTCGCCTCGCTCGCCCAGGCGGCGACGGTTTATGATCCGGCCACCGATTGGTCGATCAGCAACGGAAACCCCAACGGTACTTGGAGTTACTTGAACGGAAGTGGTACGTTGTACTCCAGGTCCGGCATGGACTCCGCGGCGCCCGCCGCTGGATTGCAATGGTGGAAAAATCCCTCCGGGGATGATCCCAATATGACCTACAACTCTACGGACGGCGAACTGGTTGGCTGGGGCATCCATTGGGCTCCGCATGAAATCGGGATGGGCCCATCCGGCGACCCCAACGGAACCATCCTGCGATGGACCGCCCCGACGGCGGGAGATTGGACGGTGAATGCCCTCTTCACTCGCACCCAGGAGGTGAATAGCGGCGGAAGTATTTATGTGACCCATAATAACACGGAAGTGTTTTCTCATGGCGTCGGAAATTATCTTGACTCCTCGACCTATGCCGACACCTTGACCTTCGCTGCCGGTGACACCTTGAGTTTCCGGGTCACCGGCGATGCGTTCGTGCGTCCTGAAATCACGATTTCGGACGTACCCGAACCAACATCGGTAGTATTGTACGCCACGGGCGTGTTAGGACTGCTGGCCTACGCATGGCGCAAACGTAATTGACCAAACGAAAATGGTTTACTACCGCAGAGGGCGCGGAGGATCGTATCGACCGATCCTTCGCGCCTTTGCGCCCTCGCGCAAGACAGGACAATCCATTGGGAGATCACGCCAAGGCGCAAAGACGCAAAGGGAGAGGACCGTGAAGACATACCGAAAAAGTGCATTTATTGGGTCTCAGAAAAGTGATGCCGGGAGGCCGACCAACGGAAGGCCGGTAAACAGGAGTTTTCGGCCATGGCCCCCCCGACATTATTTATCTGAGCATCAATAGCTGCCCAAGAAGAGCGGCCGGATGGTCCCCAAACCGTTTTCCGCAACCGGCGAGATGTGCGAACCGATGATCGAAGCCGTCGCGCCGCGGTTCAATGACGACTCCACGCTCAAGTATGAAGTAAAACCCGGCGACAACACGGCCGATTTCGAGGTGACCTCAAAATAGGTGATTTTTTTCTATCGTAGGACAGACGCCCCGTGCCTGGCATTTGTCCGCATCCACGACACGCTACAAAGAACACGGAGAAGAAAGATGAGGCCGCAGATCAACACCGATGCACACAGATTATTGAATGGCCATACTCGTCGAAAAGACGTTTTCCGCGTCCTCCGCGATTCCGTCGTGATTGTTTTCGTAATTCTCGCATCCAATGCTCTTGCCGCCGTTACGCCGACAACCCTGGAATTGCAGCAGAACAGCCAGTGGGTGCAACAGAACCTTATGGGCAACACGCAGCCGTTCAGTTTCACCTACAACGGCGTCTCTTCCTCATCGCTGCTGCCAAACTGGACGAAATCGATTAGTTCCGTGCAACTCGATGCCGCGCGCACGCAGCGAAACATCACGTGGACCGATCCGAACACCGGCCTCCAAGTCCGATGCGAGGCGGTCGAATACGCAAATCACCCGGTGGTCGAGTGGACGACCTATTTGCGCAACACCGGCACGGCCGACACACCGCTGCTGCAAAACGTCAAGGGGCTCGATACGTCCTGGACCCGGACGACGGGCGACAGCGAGTTCACCTTGCGAGGCATCGAGGGCGATTCCCGCTCGGCCAACAGTTACAAACCGTATGAACACACCTTGGGCAGCGGCGGCACGTGGAACTTTGCACCCAACGGCGGCCGGCCCACCGACGGCTCGTTCCCTTACTACAACCTCTCGACGCCCAACGGAGGCGTCTCGTTCGCCGTCGGATGGCCCGGGCGATGGAACACGACTTTCGCGCGCGATACGAACGGCGGGCTGCGCGTCAGCGCGGGGCAAGAGTTGACGGACTTGAGCTTGAAACCCGGCGAGGAAATCCGCACTCCGTTGATAGCCATGTACTCGTGGCAGGGCACGGACATCGTCCGATCGCAAAATCTTTGGCGACGTTGGATGCGTGAAACAAGCCTGCCCGGCGCGACGGGCCAGCCCATGAAGCCGATGGTCTCCGTATGTTCCTCGAACTACTACAACAACATGCAAAGCTCGGCCGCCGGGGAAATCGGCTATGTGCAGCAGTACGCCAATGCCGGCGGAAAGCCCGACTACTGGTGGCTCGACGCCGGCTGGTACGACGACGGGGGCGACCTATGGAGGACGGGCACGTGGACGCCCGACCCTGTTCGCTATCCCAACGGGGTGAAAGAACTGTCTGACGTCGTTCACAATAACGGCATGAAACTGATCACATGGTTCGAGCCCGAAAGCGTGGCCGACGGCACGTGGCTCGCGCAAAACCATCCCGAGTGGCTTCTGAAAAGCAATGCGGGCTACGAATGGCGCAGACTGCTGAA
Source organism: Planctomycetota bacterium (assembly GCA_023397045.1). Lineage (GTDB taxonomy): Bacteria > Planctomycetota > Planctomycetia > Pirellulales > Thermoguttaceae > JAEWUR01. The sequence continues at coordinate 1,904 of JAEWUR010000555.1, read as the reverse complement.
TCTCGGCAATGCCGACGCTCGAAACTGGCTGATCGACCGCATCGACAGTTTGATCACGACGCAGGGAATCGACCTGTATCGGCAGGATTTCAATATGGACCCGGTCGGTTTTTGGCGTTACACCGAACCGAGCAGCCGGCAAGGCGTGACCGAAAACGCTTATATCCAAGGTTATCTCACTTTTTGGGACGAGCTTCGTCAGCGGCATCCCGAGTTGGAGATTGATAGTTGTTCGTCGGGCGGGCGTCGCAATGACCTGGAAACAATGCGGCGAGCGGTCCCCCTTTTGCGCAGCGATTACCAAGTCGCCCCGTTCGCACCCGATGCCACGCCGACCGGGATGCAATGTCAAACCTACGGCTTGGCGTCGTGGTTCCCGTATTTCGGAACGGGCACGTTTTCAACGGACGAGTACACAGTGCGAAGTCACTGGTCGCCCGCCCTGGGCATCATCGTACCGCAGGAAGAATTGGAATCGGCTGAAGGGCCCAATTGGGAAAAATATTGCCGACTTCAGGCCGAAGCCCGCGCGACGAACGAATACATGCTCGGCGACTACTATCCGCTGACCGACTACAGCCAGGCCGAAGACGTTTGGATGGCGTGGCAATTCGATCGCGACGATCTGCGCAGCGGCATGATTCAGGCGTTCCGGCGCTCGCAGAGCGAAGACGAAAGCATGACGTTCAGGCTCTTTGGACTCGACCCGAACGAAATGTACGAACTCTTTAACTTCGACACGCACGAGACGCTCCAAATGTCGGGAAGCGAATTGATGCAAAGCGGCTTTCTGTGCGAAATCGGCTCGACCTCCGGCTCGGCGGTCATCACGTACCACGCGATGCCGGAGCCGGGTTCCATCGTGCTCGCCGCGCTGGGCATCGTTGGTTTCCTGGGCCACCTCCATATGCAACGAAAGCAAAAATGAAACGGCAATTACGAAAAAACGCCTTCACACTCGTTGAGTTACTCGTGGCCATCACGATCATTGGCGTCTTGATCGCGCTTCTGCTGCCGGCCATCCAGGCCGCGCGCGAGGCGGCACGTCGCATGCAGTGTTGCAACAATTTGAAACAGACCGGCCTGGCCATTCTCAACTACGAGGCCACCTTCAACGCGCTTCCGCCCGGCGGAATGGGGCCAGACGGTTCGGCGTCATCATCGTTTTGGGTGCGGCTGTTGGCCTTCGTCGAACAAAACGCCGTCTACGACCGCTTCAGCTACATCGAAGGCGGTTATGTCGGCGGTTCCTGGTTGCCGGTCAACTATGGGCTGCTGCGCAACAAGGATTTTGCGTTCCTCTACTGCCCTTCCAGCACGCTGCCGCGGTTTGTCCTGAGCAGTTCGGACCACGACAATGCCAACATCGCCAGCGCTACTTACGCGGGAATCATGGGCGGCGGTGACACCGACGCGACGACCGAGGAAGTCACGGCTATGTCGGTCACCGGACGAATCAGCCGGCGAGGCGTGCTCGTCGCCGGCCGCGCCGTCCCGATGGCCGAAATCACCGACGGCACGTCCAACACGATCGCCGTCGGCGAACAATCCGACTGGCTCTCGCCCGACACCGACGCCCGGGCCGATTGCTGGCACGGTTTTCCCATGGGACCGTTGTCCGACAATCGGCAGATGAACCTGACGTGCGTCTATCATCCGATCAACATGAAGACCGCTGCGTCCTACGGCGTCGGCGGCAACTGCGGACCGAACTCGCCGATCCAGTCGGCCCATCCCGGCGGCGCTCACACGCTTTTTTGCGACGGCTCGGTCCAATTCCTCTCCGAATCGATCGAGATGGACGTCCTCTACGACTTGGCCAATCGCGACGACGGAAACCCCATCCCCGGCAACGCCTGGTAGGAACCGCCATGAACGCATCCAAGACAACCGCGGTTTTATTT